>NZ_CP046266.1:4202115-4505000 GCF_009720625.1 Metabacillus sediminilitoris | reverse complement strand
AAGTTAAGCTCTTCAGCGCCGATGGTAGTTAGGGGTTTCCCCTTGTGAGAGTAGGACGTCGCCAGGCTGCTTCAAGATATTATATCAAATATGTAATCTTACTTTGGAGGATTAGCTCAGCTGGGAGAGCATCTGCCTTACAAGCAGAGGGTCGGCGGTTCGATCCCGTCATCCTCCACCATTATTAAGTACAAATAACTTAATTCCAATATTTTAATTACGCCGGTGTAGCTCAATTGGTAGAGCAACTGACTTGTAATCAGTAGGTTGGGGGTTCAAGTCCTCTCGCCGGCACCACTTATTTTAATAGAATCTTATTGAAATGAGCCATTAGCTCAGTCGGTAGAGCATCTGACTTTTAATCAGAGGGTCGAAGGTTCGAGTCCTTCATGGCTCACCATTTACACACCTTGCGGGTGTGGCGGAATTGGCAGACGCGCTAGACTTAGGATCTAGTGTCCTTGTGACGTGGGGGTTCAAGTCCCTTCACCCGCACCATTTAAATATTGCGGAAGTAGTTCAGTGGTAGAACACCACCTTGCCAAGGTGGGGGTCGCGGGTTCGAATCCCGTCTTCCGCTCCAGTAAGTGCCGGGGTGGCGGAACTGGCAGACGCACAGGACTTAAAATCCTGCGGTAGGTGACTACCGTACCGGTTCGATTCCGGTCCTCGGCACCAATATAGAAAAGCGGAGAAAGCCCGCTTAAAGCGATTAATGTTGGAGCTTCTGAGAAGGAGTTGTAATTTAACTCCGCAGGAAGAAGTGAAACAGCCGTACGGTTTGGCTTTCGCAGCTAGACAATATTATATAATGCGCCCGTAGCTCAATTGGATAGAGCGTTTGACTACGGATCAAAAGGTTAGGGGTTCGACTCCTCTCGGGCGCGCCATATCTAATCGGGAAGTAGCTCAGCTTGGTAGAGCACTTGGTTTGGGACCAAGGGGTCGCAGGTTCGAATCCTGTCTTCCCGACCATTATTTAAAACATTTATGGGGCCTTAGCTCAGCTGGGAGAGCGCCTGCTTTGCACGCAGGAGGTCAGCGGTTCGATCCCGCTAGGCTCCACCATATCATTCAAGTTTATAACATTCATTTTGGCGGTGTAGCTCAGCTGGCTAGAGCATTCGGTTCATACCCGAAAGGTCGTGGGTTCGACTCCCTCCGCCGCTACCAATTTGGACCTTTAGCTCAGCTGGTTAGAGCAGACGGCTCATAACCGTCCGGTCGTAGGTTCGAGTCCTACAAGGTCCACCATTTAAAATATACGGAGGAATACCCAAGTCCGGCTGAAGGGATCGGTCTTGAAAACCGACAGGGGTGTCAAAGCCCGCGGGGGTTCGAATCCCCCTTCCTCCTCCATATTTTATTAAGAAAGTAATAACTAAATTTTTATCGTCGCGGGGTGGAGCAGTCCGGTAGCTCGTCGGGCTCATAACCCGAAGGTCGCAGGTTCAAATCCTGTCCCCGCAACCAAAATGGTCCGGTAGTTCAGTTGGTTAGAATGCCTGCCTGTCACGCAGGAGGTCGCGGGTTCGAGTCCCGTCCGGACCGCCATTTTTATTAATCGATATTGGCTCAGTAGCTCAGTCGGTAGAGCAATGGACTGAAAATCCATGTGTCGGCGGTTCGATTCCGTCCTGAGCCACCATTTTTTTGAAAATGATTATATAATGTGGCGATTGTGGCGAAGTGGTTAACGCATCGGATTGTGGTTCCGACATTCGTGGGTTCGATTCCCATCAGTCGCCCCATTTACCTTTGCGGGTGTAGTTTAGTGGTAAAACCTCAGCCTTCCAAGCTGATGATGAGGGTTCGATTCCCTTCACCCGCTCCAAAGCTTGAAAAGCTAGACAAAAATGGGCCTATAGCTCAGCTGGTTAGAGCGCACGCCTGATAAGCGTGAGGTCGATGGTTCGAGTCCATTTAGGCCCACCATTTTATTTTATTCCGCAGTAGCTCAGTGGTAGAGCTATCGGCTGTTAACCGATCGGTCGTAGGTTCGAGTCCTACCTGCGGAGCCATATGGGGAAGTACTCAAGTGGCTGAAGAGGCGCCCCTGCTAAGGGTGTAGGTCGTGTAAGCGGCGCGAGGGTTCAAATCCCTCCTTCTCCGCCATTAAATTTAAATAATGGCCCGTTGGTCAAGCGGTTAAGACACCGCCCTTTCACGGCGGTAACACGGGTTCGAATCCCGTACGGGTCATCTTAAAACACTGTGCTATGCAGTGTTTTTTTATTTCATTATTAAATTGATCTTTCCTAAAAGTAGGAAATGTTTTTCGTTATATTCTTAATAATCAATGCCTATCCAATGAATGTTAAAACAATAAAAAAAGTACCAAAATACCTAGCAGAAAAGTCTCTGTTGGGTATTTTTTATTTTTATATAATTATTTCTTTTTTTAATTAAGTGAATCCCCTTGACATTGAGAATGATTTTCAATTAAAATATCAACAAGAAAATGATAATCATTTTCAATTAAACATCCAATATATAGACTATTTGATCAAAATCAAATGAAGGGTAACAAAACCATGATAATGATAATTTGTGAATGGTGTGGATTTTATGAGGGAGAGGAATTGATAGATATTAGACAACATGATCTATGTCCCTGCTGTGGAATGGATAGAGTAGATATGTGTGAGATAAATTAAAATTTCAGATCGTTAAAAAAAATGTGTTTATTACTTACCGAGTATGAAAATTGTCTTTACATAAATTCAAAATTAATAACAACCAATGAAATAACGTAGCCTAGAAAGGGTATTTTAAGTTATTAAGAATTAATTGAGAAATCAGAAGGGGGAAATAAGAGTGAGTAAACAATTTATTGTAGCAAAAACGTTCGAACATTTAATAGATTGCTTTTGCCCGGAAGGTGACCATGCAGAGTCTATTATTATACATAAAACAGATATCATTGAAGTTAAGGAAGATCGAAAATTTGTAATGGATAATGGTTGGTATTCATTAGTTGTCATAAATAATCAATGGTTCTTATATATGGCAATTGAAGATTTGGAGCATTATTTTAATCGAAATTACCTGTATTCTATGTTAGACATCGAATTAAAGATAAATTATTTACAATTCCAAGTGAATCAAGCACTTGATGAAGGAAATGAAGCGTTATTTATTAATAGTACATCGAGATTAAATGATATAAGTGATCTTTTAGGGATACTGAATGAAGCGAATCAAACAATTTAGAAGGAGTTTTTACATATTATTTTGCTTGAGTTAGAAATCGGCAAATCCTGTTTTAATATAAAATAAATATTACTCATCTTATGTATCTTTATTGGAGTGATTGATCATGGGTGAAATGTTGAGGAAACAAATAAACAATCAAAAAGAACGAGTAATTCAGAGTTATTAAAAATGGAATACTTTAAAGCGATAGATGATCGCCAGCTCAATGAATTAACATTGAGTCAATTAGAAAAAGAATATAGGATATTAACAGCTTTTTAGACGTTGAATATAACTTTTTGAAAATATAAATAGGATGATTATATACATTGATTAGTTGTAGTTTATATAGCATATACATTGCATTTTTCTTATCATCTTAATAAATGATAAATAGTTTTAAAAGCAATAAGATTGTAAACTCTCAATTTTATTGCTTCTTTTAATTTTATCTCCGAAGTAAGGAAAGATTGAATGAATGAAAGGAAGAACAAATTGATACATAATATAGAAGGTACATCCAAAATGAGAGGGCTTACAATTAGTGTGAGTCCTTTTTTAGATAAAGCAATAAAAAATTCATCATCGCATTCCTTTAATAAGGTAAAGCCCTCTATTTTCTTCAAAAAAATCATTCTACAAAATCCTACAAAAAGTCGAATTATTTATTATTCAGAAATAATATTTTCTTGTGATAATTTTCGTGATAAACATGGAAAAATCGCTTTTAGTCGATTTAATTATATTTTATTAAAATTAAAATCAATTTCATCAGTGTTTTTGTATGTTTTACACCAATTTACTACTTTTCCTATTCTTTCTCTTACATTTTAAAAGAATAACATTCTATTAATTATAGCTTCACTTTGTAGGAAATTGTCGTAAAAAAGAAGCGTTTACATAGAAGGGAACTATTTGTAAGTATGGAATGTTTAGCATAGAGATAATTAGAGAAAGGGTGACTTTTGTGACTGTCACATGTCCAACAGAATTTGATATTCATTTGTTTCACGAAGGACAATCATTTGAAAGTTTCGGTTTTTTGGGAGCACATATACAGGAGATTGATGGGGTAGTTGGTACCAATTTCTGTGTTTGGGCACCACATGCAAAGCAAGTAAATGTAGTTGGTGACTTTAATGATTGGATTGGACGAAATCACCAAATGGTAAGAATGAATAAGGAGGGCATATGGACCTTATTTATACCTCAACTAGGGGTTGGTGAAGTTTACAAATACGAGATCATTACAGAAGATGGTCAATCTTTATTAAAAGCAGATCCTTATGCTTTTTATTCAGAGGTTCGACCTAATACAGCGTCGATTGTTTATGATTTATCAGGCTATAAATGGAATGACCAAAAATGGAAGAGGAAAAAACGATTAAAGCAACCATATAACCAACCAATGGCCATATATGAGCTTCACTTAGTTTCTTGGAAAGTTAAAGAAGATGGTGAGTTATATACGTATAAAGAGTTAGCGGAAGAACTAATACCATATGTCTTGGAACATGGCTTCACACATATTGAACTGCTTCCAATTATTGAACATCCATATGACCGTTCATGGGGATACCAAGGTACGGGCTATTTTTCTGCGACAAGTCGTTTTGGTACACCACATGGGTTAATGGAATTTATCGATGCATGTCATCAAGAAAATATCGGGGTTATCATTGATTGGGTTCCTGGTCATTTTTGTAAGGATGCACATGGGCTCTATATGTTTGATGGCAAGCCTACGTATGAGTATAGCAATTATAAAGATCGAGAAAATTTAGAATGGGGTACAGCAAATTTTGATCTTGGTAAATCAGAAGTACAAAGCTTCCTCATTTCAAATGCAATTTTCTGGATCGAATATTTCCATGTGGATGGTTTTCGTGTAGATGCTGTAGCAAATATGCTGCACTGGCAAAATTCACACGAGTTAGTTGAAAATCCTTTTGCCGTTCATTTTTTAAAAAAATTAAATGAAGCTGTTTTTGCAAAAGAACCTGATTTGTTAATGATTGCAGAGGATTCAACTGATTGGCCAATGGTAACTGCTCCTACTTCGTCAGGTGGACTAGGATTTAACTACAAATGGAATATGGGTTGGATGAATGACATTCTTACCTATATGGAGGCTTCTCCTGAGCAACGGAATGAACTCCATCATAAAGTATCTTTCTCCCTAATATATGCTTTTTCTGAAAACTTCATTTTGCCGTTTTCCCATGATGAGGTTGTACATGGCAAGAAATCTTTACTTAATAAAATGCCAGGTGATTATTGGCAAAAGTTTGCACAATTAAGGCTTCTTTATGGATTTATGTTTTCACATCCAGGAAAAAAGCTCCTATTTATGGGAAGCGAGTTTGGGCAATTTGATGAGTGGAAGGATTTAGAACAATTAGACTGGATGCTAGAAGACTATGAAATGCATAGCAAAATGCGAGTGTACTTTAAGGAATTGCTGCAAATCTATCATAAACAAAAACCATTGTATGAGTTAGATCATTCACATGAAGGCTTTGAATGGATCGATGTTAATAATAAGGATCAAAGCATCTTTTCTTTTATAAGGAAAGGTCAAAAGGAAAATGAAATTCTTGTTATTATTTGTAATTTTAAACCAAATGTTTATCACGACTATAAAGTCGGAGTTCCAATTGAAACAGAATATGTCGAGGTCTTAAATAGTGATTTAAATGAATTCGGCGGCTCTGGTCAAATCAATAAAAAGAATCTTAAGGCATTAGAGGGTGAGTACCATGGAAGACCATATCACATTTCAATGACGATTCCTCCATACGGTATTTCCATTTTAAGAGCAGTTAAAAAAAGAGGGGAGAATAAAAATGGGAAGAAAAAAGTGCGTCGCAATGTTATTAGCGGGAGGTAAGGGAAGCCGATTGAGCTCCCTTACAAAAAATTTAGCAAAACCAGCCGTACCATTTGGCGGTAAATATCGCATTATTGACTTTACATTAAGTAATTGCACAAACTCTGGTATTGATACGGTTGGCGTCCTTACACAATACCAGCCACTAGTCTTGAACTCATATATCGGCATTGGCAGTGTTTGGGATCTTGATCGTAAAAACGGCGGAGTAACTGTTCTTCCCCCATATACAGAATCATCTGAGATGAAGTGGTATAAAGGAACTGCTAGTGCCATTTATCAAAATATTAATTATATAAAACAATATGATCCTGAATATGTGTTGATCTTATCCGGGGATCACATCTATAAAATGGATTATTCAAAAATGCTAGATTACCATATCGAAAAAAATGCGGATGCTTCCATTTCAGTGATTGAAGTCCCATGGGATGAAGCAAGCCGTTTTGGAATTATGAATACAAATGAAAAAATGCAAGTGATTGAATTTGATGAAAAACCTGCAAAGCCTAAAAATAACCTTGCTTCTATGGGTATCTACATTTTTAAATGGTCAATTTTAAAAGAATTTCTTGAAATGGATGAACGTAATCAATACTCAAGTCATGATTTTGGAAAAGATATCATTCCATTATTACTTGATGAAAAAAGAAATGTTGTAGCATATCCTTTCAAAGGTTATTGGAAAGATGTTGGGACGGTTAAGAGTCTCTGGGAAGCTAACATGGATTGTTTGAATGAGGATTCTACATTAAATTTATTTGATCGGGAATGGAAAATTTACACTGTGAACTCAAACCATCCTCCTCAATTTATTGCTGATGATGCTGACGTGACGGATTCTTTAGTAAATGATGGCTGTGTCATTTTAGGGAAAGTGGACCATTCTGTCTTATTCCAAGGTGTAACAATTGGGAAAAATACAGTCGTTAAAAATTCGGTGTTAATGCCAGATGCGGTTATTGGAACCAACGTATATATAGAAAATGCGATCATTCCAAGCGGATTAGAAGTTCCGGACGGTACAATTATTCGGCCTGATAAAAGCTCTGAAGAAATTCTTCTCGTGACAGAAGAGATTATTGAAGACATTGTCACTAATTTTGACATTAATGCTATTTAATAGAGTTGGAAAGTAAAAGATGTAAACTCAAAATCTACTAACTATGTAAGGAAAAGAGTTATTGGAGCATTAGCCTGTCTAATCACTACGTATCTTATTAATCTTTTGGCTTTGTTAAAGCTCATTGTTGATTTTGCACTAGATGATTGTAACGGATACGTGAGACTCCTGCTTAGAAAAGCGTGTCAAAGGGAGACCTCAAAGGAGCATGGCGCCGAGGAGGCTCCCGGACCACCCGCGGAAAGCAAATGCCTCTCGCTGCAGTCAATTAGGCAAGTTTAACAGAGCCAATCTTTTAAGTGAGTGAGCTAGCTAGTAGTGACATCCTATCACTTTTCCAATGAGGAGGAGAATGAAATTGAATCAGAGAATATTAGGTGTTATTGATGATACTGCTTATAAACCGGAAATAGAAGATTTAATTGTTCATCGATCATTAGCTGCGATGCCTTTTGCAAGTCGTTACCGTCTTATCGATTTTGTTCTTTCGAATATGGTGAATTCTGAAATAGAAAGTGTTGCGATTTTCCCAAAATATAATTATCGTTCATTAATCGATCATATCGGATCAGGTAAACAGTGGGACTTAAATCGTAAGAAGGATGGATTATTCTTTTTCCCATCTCCTCATTTGCATAATGAATATGATGAGTTTGGTTCATTCCAACAGTTTTCAGATCATATTGATTTCTTCCTAAGAAGCAACCAAGAATTTGCGGTTATTACGAATAGCTATACGGTTTGCAATATTGACTATAAAGAGTTATTAAATTGTCATATTGAAAACGGGTGTGATATTACAGAGGTAAGGAAAGATGGAAAGTCATTACAAATGTATATGATGTCGACAAAGCTTTTAGTTGATCTTATCAAGAATAAAGAGCAATACGGTTATCGAACATTAGCAGATGTCATAATAGAGAAACAAAATCATTTAACAATATGTGATTATCATTTCACTGGTTATGCTGCGGTTATTGATTCCATCAGTGGTTATTATCAACACAGTATGGAAATGCTTAATCCAATTGTTTGGCATGAAATATTTCTTAAAGACCGACCGATCTTAACAAAGGCAAAAGATGAACCGCCAACAAAATATGGAAAAAATGCTGTTGTGAAAAACTCACTAATAGCCAATGGCTGTAAAATTGATGGATATGTTGAAAATAGCATTATTTTTAGAGGCGTTCATATTGGAAAAGATACAGTTATAAAAAATAGTGTGATAATGCAAAAGTCACAAATTGGAGATCATAGCTTGTTAGAGCATGTGATTTCTGATAAAGATGTGAAGGTTTTACACTCAACTCAAATCAATGGAACTGCGTCTTTCCCATATATACTAAGAAAAAGAACAATTCAAGGAGCGATGATGAACTCGTGAATGTATTATTTGCTGTTTCAGAATGTGTGCCATTTGTGAAATCGGGAGGATTAGCCGATGTAGCAGGAGCGCTGCCAAAGGAATTAAAAAAACTAGGAATTGATGTACGTGTTATTCTTCCAAAATATAATTTAATCCCTGAAAAATACAGAGAATTGATGGTAAAAGTAGATGAGATTACAGTACCTGTTGGCTGGAGACAGCAATATTGTGGCATTGAAATGCTTGAATATGAAGGAATAACGTATTATTTCCTTGATCATGAATATTATTATTATCGGGATTCTTTGTATGGTCATTATGATGATGGCGAGCGGTTTTCTTTCTTCTGTAAAGGTGTTTTAGAAACAATAAAGGCGATCGATTTTCAGCCTGATCTTATCCATACACACGACTGGCATACAGGCATGATTAATTTCTTGCTTAAAGAGGAATATCGTGAAGATTCTTTTTATAAACATATCAAGACAGTCTTTACAATCCATAATCTCCAATTCCAAGGCATATTCCCGTACGACATTTTACATGATCTTTTGAACATTGATGTGGAGAATTTTTGGAAAGTAGAATTCCATGGACATGTAAGCTTTATGAAGGCGGCACTCGTGTCAGCCGATTACATTACAACAGTTAGTCCAACGTATAAGGAGGAAATTCAAACGCCTTATTATGGAGAGAGACTAGATGGATTGTTACGCGATAGATCCTCGGTTCTAACTGGTATATTAAATGGGATAGATGATCAGCTGTACAATCCCGAAACAGACACTGACATTGTTGAGCAATATATGGCAAAAACTGCATACAAAAAGGCAATCAATAAAGCTGACATCCAGTCCTTTTTTGGACTGCCAGTTGATGAAGATATTCCAGTTATTGCCATGGTGACAAGATTAACGAAACAAAAGGGCCTTGATCTAGTCAAACGAGTTTTAGATGAAGCATTAAGCAATGATATTCAAATGATTGTACTCGGTACGGGTGAAAAAGAATTTGAAGATTTCTTTAGACATATGGAATGGTTATATCCAACCAAGTTAAAAGCATACATAGGTTTTGATGAAAAGTTGGCGCAGCGTATTTATGCAGGCTCTGACCTGTTTTTAATGCCGTCTAAATTTGAACCTTGTGGATTAGGGCAACTTATTGCATTAAGATATGGAACGATCCCAATTGTTAGAGAAACAGGAGGTTTAAATGATACCGTACTCTCTTATCGAGAGGATACGGAAGAAGGAAATGGATTTACTTTTAGAAACTTCAATGCCCATGACATGCTAAACACAATCGATCGTGCTATCTCCTTTTATCATCAAAAGGATATCTGGGAGAAGATAGTTGAAAACGCAATGAACCAAGATTATAGTTGGGCACAATCTGCTTTGAAATATAACCAGCTCTACGCTGATTTGATGATGACTAGGAGTGAAGGTCATGTTCTCCAACAAGGATCGGTTTAAGGAAGCTTTTTTAAAAAGATTAGAAAGTATGTGTGGTAAAGGGTTTGAAGAGTCTACGAAACGTGATCAGTATCACACGTTAGGTAATATGATAAGAGAATACATTAGTTCTAAATGGATTGGAACGAATGAGCTGTACAGGTCCGAAAATAAAAAACAAGTATATTATTTATCCATTGAATTTTTACTGGGACGTCTACTTGGTCAAAATTTATTAAATCTTGGTATTAAAGACATGGTCGAAGAGGGCTTAAGCGAACTTGATATTCGTTTAAGTGAAATCGAAGAATGTGAACCAGATCCAGCATTAGGGAATGGGGGACTTGGAAGACTTGCAGCATGTTTCCTAGATTCACTTGCTACGTTAAATTTACCCGGACATGGGTATGGAATTCGGTATAAACATGGATTGTTTGATCAAAAAATAGTTGACGGGTATCAGGTTGAACTTCCTGAACAATGGCTAAGACATGGGAATGTATGGGAGGTTCGAAAACCAGATGAAGCGGTAGAGATTTCATTCTGGGGAACCATCGAAACAAATTATGCTAACAATGGTCTCTCTTTTAAACATGTAGGCGCTGAGAAGGTGCTTGCAGTACCTTACGATATGCCAGTTGTCGGTTATCATGTAGATACCGTTAATACATTAAGACTTTGGAATGCTGAACCATCTTCATTCGGTCCGAATCAAGATGTATTATCGTATAAACGTGATACAGAAGCTATTACAGACTTCTTATATCCCGATGATACTCATGATGAAGGGAAAATATTAAGATTAAAGCAACAGTATTTTCTCGTCTCATCAAGTATTCAAAGAATCATAGCTTCATATAAAAAGGAAAATCAAAATGTAAGAGAGCTTCACCATTCAGTTGCGATTCATATCAATGATACACACCCTGCTTTAGCCGTACCTGAGTTGATGAGGATCTTAATTGATGTTGAGGGATTGACATGGGATGAAGCTTGGGATGTGACAACAAACACACTCTCTTACACAAATCATACAATCCTGTCCGAGGCTTTGGAGAAGTGGCCTATTTATTTATTCAAACCACTACTGCCGAGAATTTTTATGATTATTGAGGAGATCAATGAGCGATTTTGCGCAGAGCTCTGGGATCGTTACCCAGGAGAGTGGGAACGGATTGAGCATATGGCCATCATAGCTCATGATTTAGTAAAAATGGCTCATCTAGCGATTGTTGGAAGCAGCAGCATTAATGGCGTTGCCAAGATTCACTCTGACATTTTAAAAAATCGTGAAATGAAATCATTTTACGAAATTTATCCACATAAGTTTAATAACAAAACAAATGGTATTACCCATCGACGCTGGTTACTAAAGGCAAATCCAGAGCTAACTGAACTTATTAAAGAGGCTATAGGTGATGAATGGGTAAAACAACCAGAAAAATTACTAGATTTAAAGAGACATGTCTATAACCCTGCACTAAAAGAGCAGTTTGCAGCAGTAAAGAGAAAAAGAAAAGAAATTCTGGCTAAAAAAATTGCTGATAAGAATGGGATCATTGTCGATATTGATTCAATTTTTGATGTTCAGGTTAAGAGATTACATGCATATAAGAGACAGTTATTAAATGTCTTACATATTATGTATTTATATAATCGAATTAAAGAAGATCCAAAATATACGATTCAGCCACGGACATTTATTTTTGGTGCAAAAGCGTCACCGACCTATTACTATGCTAAAAAAGTCATTAAATTAATTCACTCATTAGCAGAAAAAGTAAATAATGATCCAAGAGTTTCTCAGGTGATAAAGGTCGTCTTTATGGAAAATTATCGAGTTTCCCTTGCAGAGGATATTTTTCCGGCGGCAGATGTAAGTGAACAAATTTCAACTGCAAGTAAAGAAGCTTCTGGGACAGGAAACATGAAGTTTATGATGAATGGGGCACTAACAGTAGGTACGTTAGATGGTGCAAACATTGAAATTATGGAAGCGATCGGCAAAGAGAATATCTTTACTTTCGGGTTAACGGCCGGGGAAGTGTTAAAGTATGAAGAAAATGGCCGTTATCGTTCTATGGAATACTATCACCATGATTTAAGAATACGTCAAGTTGTTGACCAATTAACAAACGGTTTCTATGCAGAGGATGAAGGTGAGTTTGGGGCAATAGCTGATTCCCTTCTTGTTCAAAATGATCAATACTTTGTCCTTCGTGATTTTGCATCTTATATTGATGTCCAAGAAAAAGTTGGAACAGCTTATCAACATACTGATAATTGGCTTGAGCAGGCATTAATCAATATTTCTCATTCAGGATATTTTTCAAGTGACAGGACGATACGCGAATATGCAGAGAATATTTGGAACATTGAACCTGTTGGCGTAAGAATGTGAAAAAAAGGTGCTGCCCCGTAGGGGTAAGCACCTTTTTTGATTAGAAAATATGTGTTGGATTAGTTTTATTGTCCAGCTCCTTGATTCATAAAGTAATCTGGAATTGAAGCTTTGATCAGGCTAAACAAGGCGTTTGCGCTTTTCTAAAAGGATAAAAAAGTATAAGTTTTTGTATTTAGTTTTTGTGTCTAGCTCCAGCGCCTAGCCCCGAAGCACAGGACGTGCAAGTGCAGTTAAAGCGACAGGACGTCGCGTTCTTAACTGCCTCGAGGCCATAAGCCAATCAGGAATTGAAGGCAAAGAACACCTTCTATTCCTGATCGTCTTATTTGCCTGAGGCTAATCAAGGCGCTTGCGCTTTTCTAAATTAATCTCCGTCTAATAAGCGCCCTAATCCACCAAGGAAGCTACCTTCACCGCGTGCTTCTCCGCCTGCAGAAGGTGCACTTGCAATTACGCGGTCTGCTAAACGGCTAAATGGAAGTGTTTGAATCCAAACTGTACCAGGTCCTTGAACAGTCGCGAAGAATAAGCCTTCTCCACCAAAGAATGCCGATTTTACTTTTCCAACAAATTCAATGTTATAATCAACATCCTTTGTTAATGCAACAAGACATCCTGTATCAATTCTTAGCTTTTCACCAGGCTGCAAATCTCTTCTAATAATGGTACCGCCAGCATGTAAAAATGCTAAACCATCACCTTCTAGTTTTTGCATGATAAACCCTTCGCCACCGAAAAATCCTGTCCCAAGTTTTCGCTGGAAGTCGATCCCGACAGATACACCTTTTGCTGCACAAAGAAATGAATCTTTTTGACAGATTACTTTTCCACCTAGCTCACTTAAATCGACAGGTATGATTTTTCCTGGGTATGGAGCCGCAAAAGATACACGTTTCTTACCTACACCTTTATTTGTGAAGACAGTCATAAATAAGCTTTCACCTGTTAATACTCGTTTCCCTGCTCCAACAAGTTTGCCGAGAAACCCCTTTTGACTATTATCTCCGTCACCAAAAATTGTTTCCATATCAATGCCATCTTCCATCATCATCATGCCGCCAGCTTCAGCAACAACACTTTCATTTGGATCTAATTCAATTTCAACACACTGCATATCATCTCCATGCAGTTCATAATCAATTTCATGTGCGTTCAATTAAAATCCCCCCAATTATGTAGATATACCTAGTTTCACTATAAAAAATAAATCAATACATCATTATTATTTTACTTTGTTTTATTTATTTGTAGAAGATAAATTCATCTTCGCGATGGGGTTTTAAAAAAATAAAAAGGAGCAAAGGAGCATAAATGCTCCCTTTGTTTTAGGCTTTATGTGATAGATCATTCGTTCCTTCGTTAGTGGCCACAGCATCAGCCTTTTTACCCTACCATGTAGCAAGAAGTGGTCCTGAAATATTGTGCCACACACTGAAAATCGCACTTGGAAAGCGGGTAGGTAAAAAATGGGCTACAGCTAAGGCAGCGCCTAAGCTTGAATATTGCATGCCAACCTCAATGGATATTGCTTTTTGATCAGCAAAATTGAGTTTTAACATTTTAGCTAAAAGGAAGCCTAAAAGAAGACCTAATCCATTGTGAAGAATAACAATGGAGAAAAAGGTAAGGGGTGTTTTTGTATAAAAAAACTCCCCTATGATGGGGAGTATTAAGCTTCATCTTCAGTGTAAGGATCTTTCTCATAACCAGGTAAATCACCAAAAATAGTCATTAATCCTTCTTCATCAAGCATTTCTTCATAATGCTTATGCCGAGTAGAGGGGTAGACTTTTATATCCTTACCTTCAATATCTGTACCAACAAAATTTTCATAATCCTCTACATAACCGTCAGGATCATTTGATTCCATATACACATCGTTGTAGTGATCTTGAGGATTCATAAAATCTGATGGTGATTCAGATGAACCATAGCTATTGACTATTTGATAAGCATCTTCTGCATCAAATGCGACATTCTCATCTTGTCCATCATAATTAAATTTCCCAAAAGGTGGCATGAGAACTCCTTCTTCAATCGGACGGTTATGTGAGACAATTTGTTCTGGTGCATGTTCAACACACGTTGTAGCTGTTGGAATTGCATCAAGTCTTTCAAGTGGAATATCTGCGCCACACACCTCGCATTTTCCATATGTTCCATTTTTAACTGCTTGGAGAGCGCGGTCTATATCTGTTAGTTCTTCCTCAGTATGTTCATTAAGTGCGATGTCTTTCTCACGCTCATATAATTCTGTTGCTTCATCAGCCGGGTGGTTATCATAACTGGAAAGCTCACCTACTGATTCATGTGCATGTCCTTCTTCTAAGCCATAATGTCCATTCATTTTAAAACGATGTTGAATTTCATCCTTCATTCTTTCTAGCTGTGAACGGAAGGTCTCTACTTGTTGTGAACTTAGCATGCCATCCACGCTCCTTCCTTATTGGTCTTTCTTCACATAGTATGATCAAGAAAATAAGAAAACATAATTGTAAAAATTGTACAAACGTCACTTGATTGTATTTATGAACATAAAAAAACACGGTATATACTGTGTTTTAAATGAAAAGGCTGAGAAAAAGCCCAAGTGCTAATAAAAACCCAAATTGAATATTTGTTTGTGCAGTAGCCTTCATTGCAGGCATCATTTCAATTGGAAGGGTTTTTCCAATAAACAATTTAATAGCAGAAATAGCTTTTGGTACACTAGCTAGGACAGTTAATGTCCATAAAGGAGATACTCCCGATAATATTAACAAAAAGATAATTAAATAGGCAGCAATAAACATACCTGCGAGAAAACGAATCGCATTTTTCCTTCCTAAGAGAATGGCTAATGTTTTCCGGCCATTTTTTTTATCTCCATCAAGATCACGAATATTATTAGACATCATAATTCCACCAATTAAGAGTGCAATTGGAATAGAGAATAAAATACTTTTAAGTGCTATGGTTTCGGTTTGAATAAAATAGGTAATTATGATAATAACAGTACCCATTAAGAAACCAGAAACAAGTTCACCAAATGGTGTATACGCAATAGGATATTGTCCTCCAGTATAAAAGTATCCCACCGACATACAGACGATACCTATTAAAGCAAGCCACCATGTAGACATCATACAAATGTATATACCAATGATTGTTGCGGCAGTTAAAAAGATATATGCCAAGTTAAGAACTGTCTTTGACTTAATACCATTTCGAACAATCGTTCCGCCAATTCCAACAGATTCTTCATTATCTAAACCACGTTTATAATCAAAATATTCGTTAAACATATTTGTCGCAGCTTGGATAAGAATTGAAGCACCTAGCATGGCAATAAATAAAGAGGGAATGAAGAACCCATCAATTATAGCTAACGCTGTTCCGACCATTACTGGGATAAAAGATGCTGACAATGTATGCGGACGAAGTAGCATCCACCATATTCTCCACCCATGGTCCTTTTCAACAGAAGGAATAGATGGCGTTGTTCGTGGTTGCTTTCGAACCCTCCTTTTTTGTGAAGAAAACATATCATAACGACTCCATAGAATAGTTTTGGTAGATAAAATAAGAGTGTCATTCTTTTTCAATGCACTAATTCAGCTTATTATTACCAGTTATACCTATAAAATGATACCTACTTTCAAGATGTTTTCATTTTAATCCTGTTTCACAAGATATATAATATAGATATAATGCAATTTTAGACATTAAATCCTACTTATTGACATGCCTAAAACGTGGGTGTATCTTAACATAATATAAGCATTTTCGGTGTCGGGGGGATAAGCTTGTTAACAACTTTGGATGATACAATTAAAGATAATATACAACATGCATTGGAAGAGGCAAAAAAATCGCATCAATCTGTGATCGTTAGTCGCATAAAAGAAGTGGATGCAATTGACCCCCTCCATTTCTTTTCTTCAGGTGAGGAATCATGGTTAGGAGAACGTTTTTTCTGGTCTACCCCAACTGATGACTATACAATGGTTGGATTAGGAAATGAACTCGTCCTCGAGAATCATCTTGATAACAGTGAGCGTTTTCGCGAAATTGAAAAAGAATGGAAGCGTTTAAATAAACGAGTGGTGTCTGATCATCATAAAATAATCGGGACAGGCCCTCTTTTATTCGGTGGGTTTTCATTTGATCCGCTGAAAGAAAAGTCTTCCATATGGGATGCATTTAGTGAAGCGAAATTTGTTTTGCCGACAATCATGTTAACAGCAACAAATAATAAATCGTACATTACGATCAATAAATTAATTACACCATATGATAAGCTAGAAACTTGTATCCAACATTTTGAGCAATTCGTTGGGGAGAATCAAAATTATCATCTAGATTGTGAAAAAGGTAACGAATTCGCATCAATTGAATTAAAAACAACAGAATGGGTTGAAGCTGTGCAAAAAGCAACAGCTGATATTCATAAAAATGAAATGGATAAAGTCGTACTAGCGCGTGAAGTCCATTTGGAATTCACAGAAAAGATTGATCCATATCAACTAGTTGGCCGTTTGCAAAAAGAGCAACCAACAAGCTTTATATTTGGTTTTGAAAATGGAATGCAATATTTTATCGGTGCAACGCCTGAACGATTAGTTAAGAAAAAAGAAAATCAAGTTCTTTCAACCTGTCTTGCTGGTTCAATTAAAAGAGGAACAACTACCTACGAAGATAATGTGTTAGGACAGCAGTTATTGCAAGATGATAAAAACTTAAATGAACATAATATTGTTGTGAAAATGATAAAAGAAGTATTTAAAGATTGCTGCTATGATGTTGAAGTGCCAAATGATCCTGCCTTATTAAAAATAAAAAATATCCAACATCTTTATACACCTGTAAAGGGGTTTGCAAAAGAAGACCAAACACTTCTTTCATTGGTTGAAAAGCTTCATCCTACACCAGCTCTTGGAGGATTTCCGCAAGTCAAAGCAATTGAAAAAATTAGAGAGCTGGAGCCAATGCATCGTGGCTGGTATGCTGCACCAATAGGCTGGTTAGACTATGAAGATAATGGTGAATTTGTTGTAGCGATTCGTTCTGGATTAATTGAAGGAAATAAAGCTGCTTTATTTGCAGGATGTGGAATTGTTGCAGAATCCGATCCAAAATCGGAATACTTTGAAACGAGAATTAAATTAAAGCCTATGTTATCAGCTTTAGGAGGCGTAGAGAATGAGTGAAACAGATTCATTTACACAGTATGTTGCTAACTTTGTTGATGAATTAGTTTGTTCTGGAGTTGATACAGTCGTTATTAGTCCAGGATCACGCTCAACACCGTTAGCGATTTTAATGGCTGAGCATCCTGAGCTAACTTGTTATATGAATATAGATGAAAGATCAGCAGGCTTTTTTGCACTTGGAATTGCTAAGTCGCAACAAAAGCCTGTTGCCTTGCTATGTACTTCAGGAACAGCTGCTGCAAATTATTTTCCGGCCATTGTTGAGGCAAAATATGCCAGAGTTCCTTTGCTTGTGTTAACAGCAGATCGACCTCATGAACTAAGAGATGTTGGTGCACCACAGGCAATTGATCAAATACATATGTATGGTCAATATGCAAAATGGTTTGTTGACCTTGCATTACCTGAGGAGAATCTAGGAATGCATAGATATGTTAGAACGGTTGCCGGCAGGGCAGTTGCTACAGCAGCTGCAAGCCCAGCGGGAGTTGTACATTTAAACTTTCCGTTTAGAGAGCCATTAATGCCAAATTTAAACTTATCTAATTTGTGGAATAAAATGGATGGAAGACATACATATCTCCATATACCAACAACAAGTTCTGTTATTTCAGATATTGAAATAAACAAAATAGCTCAACTTATACAAGACGAAACAAATGGGTTAATTATTTGTGGTGAGCACAATGAACAGGATTTTGCAAAAACAGTTCAAAAACTATCTGAGTACTTAAAGTTTCCAGTTTTAGCGGATCCAATTTCAAGATTACGAGCAGGTATACATAAACAAGAAGGAATAATAACAAGCTATAACACTCTATTAAATGACCCAGCATTGCTAGATGAGTTGAAGCCAAATGTTGTGATTCGGTTTGGCGCGATGCCTGTATCCAAACCATTGACACAAATGTTGAAAAAGTATCCCGATATTAAACAAATTATCGTTGATCAAGGTGGCAGCTATCGAGATCCAACTTTAAATGCATCCTATTTAATTACGTGTAATGAAACCATTTTTTGTGAAAATCTGATGGCAAAAGTAAATAATAGAGATGTAACTCGTTTCTATGATACATGGGTAAAATGTAATACTGTTTATGGAGAAATGGTTGATCACTTATTAGAAAATGTAACAGAGATGTTCGAAGGGAAAATTGTTCGAGAGCTTCACAAACTTTTACCTAATCAATGTACATTATTCGTTGGAAATAGCATGCCTATTCGTGATGTCGATACGTTTTTTGGACAAACAAACAAAGAAATTACGATCATGTCAAATAGAGGTGCTAGCGGCATAGACGGTGTTGTATCAACAGCATTAGGTGCAAGTGTAAACAGTAAACAACCTACGTTTCTTCTTATTGGAGATTTATCTTTTTATCATGATTTAAACGGTCTTTTAGCAGCGAAATTGAATCATCTCGATCTAACGATTATTTTAGTTAATAATGATGGCGGCGGTATTTTTTCATTTTTGCCACAATCTAAGGAAGAAAGGCATTTCGAAACACTGTATGGCACACCTATTGGATTAGACTTTTCAAAAGCAGTGAGCTTATATGGGGGGATGTATGAGAAAGTCGAATCATGGGATGAACTACAGAATCATTTTAATATGATTCAATCTTATAAGGGCCTAAAAGTCATTGAGATACAAACAGATCGAAAAACGCGTGTAAAAATTCATCGGGAATTGTTAGATCATGTTTCCCAGGAAATAAGAAAAGTGTTGAAACAATGAACATCAGGGGTATACATTATCATGTTGATGTCATGTTTGACGGGGAACCACTTGTTTTTCTTCATGGCTTTACAGGATCTTCACTAAATTGGAAACAGGTCATTAATGAATTTGCAGGATATAAGCTTATTCTTATCGACATAATTGGTCATGGTCTTACAGAGTGTCCTGAGAAGCCATCCAGATATAAAATGGAAGAAGTTGTAGAGGACCTGGCAACCATTCTTAATGAATTACAGATTGAGAGAGCAAATTTTCTCGGTTATTCAATGGGAGGAAGATTAGCATTATCATTTGCTGCCATACATTCTTCTCGTGTGAAAAAGCTCATTTTAGAAAGCAGTTCACCAGGTCTCCAAAATGAGGCTGAACGTGAGAAACGCAAAATAGCCGATAAAAAGCTAGCAGATGAAATTGAAAGAGAAGGTATGATCCATTTTGTTGATAAATGGGGAAATATCCCTCTTTTTGCTAGTCAAAAGCGTTTACCAATCCAACAACGAAACATGATTAGACAGCAAAGATTACAAAATTCGCCTCGTGGGTTAGCAAATAGCTTGATTGGAATGGGGACTGGGGCTCAGCCTTCATGGTGGGATCATCTCCAACTGATTGACATTCCAGTTCTAATCTTGTGTGGTGAATTAGATCAGAAATTTTGTGACATAGCTAAAAGAATGCATCAAATGTTGTCGAAGTCCATCGTAAAAGAAATAAATGGCGTCGGTCATGCAATACATGTGGAAGAACCTCGAATTTTTGGTAAAATAGTTAATGAGTTTATAAAAGATATGAATGAGGAGGTTTAATATTGGCAATTGAATGGGTTGTAGAACGTAAGTATGAGGAAATTATTTATTCAACATATAACGGAATAGCAAAAATCTCAATTAATCGTCCACACGTACATAATGCATTTACTCCTAAAACTGTAATGGAATTAATTGATGCATTTGCATATGCACGTGATGATCAAAATGTTGGAGTCATCATCTTAACAGGTGAAGGCGGCAAAGCATTTTGTTCAGGCGGAGATCAGAAAGTTAGAGGACATGGTGGTTATGTAGGCGAAGACCAGATTCCTCGTTTGAATGTTCTTGATCTACAACGTTTAATCAGAGTCATTCCGAAACCGGTAATTGCGATGGTTGCAGGATATGCAATTGGTGGCGGTCATGTGTTACATATCGTTTGTGATTTAACAATTGCAGCCGATAATGCTGTATTTGGTCAAACTGGTCCTAAAGTTGGCAGTTTTGATGCAGGTTATGGTTCAGGCTATCTTGCAAGAATCGTTGGTCATAAGAAAGCTCGTGAAATTTGGTACCTTTGCAGACAATATGGGGCACAAGAAGCACTTGATATGGGCTTAGTAAATACAGTTGTACCACTTGAAGAGCTAGAAGCAGAAACAGTTCAATGGTGTGAGGAAATTCTAGAAAAGAGCCCGACAGCCATTCGTTTCTTAAAAGCAGCATTTAACGCTGATACTGATGGTCTTGCTGGGATTCAACAGTTTGCTGGAGATGCGACTTTACTTTATTATACAACTGATGAGGCAAAAGAAGGCCGTGACGCATTTAAAGAAAAACGTACTCCTGACTTTAAACAATTCCCTCGTTTTCCTTAATAAGCAAGATTATATGTTTTTAAACAGCTTGATGGTTCATTATACATCAAGCTGTTTTTATTAAAGAAACATCCCCCGTTAAGTCTTGACTTGAAACTTAGCGTCTAAGTCATTAAGGCCTAAATGCACATAAATTTAGGCAATGAAAGCCTTCTATTTAATGAGCGTCATGTGGCATGGTCAAGGCTGATCATCGCGTTTTCAAGAACTTTTAATAAATTTTGGTGGTGAATCAATTGGATCAATTAATGCCGAACTGGTTAAGACAACGTGCAGAACTTACACCAGATCGTCTTGCAGTTATAACGGAAAATGAACAAGTAACGTTTAAACAATTATATATAAACGTACAAAAACGTGTAGGTCTCTTATCCTTATACGGAGTGGAAAAAGGACAGCATATAGCAATTCTTATGAAAAACAGTATGGATATGATTGAAACAATTCATGCTGTCCTGTCTTTAGGAGCAGTTGCAGTTATGTTAAATACACGTCTTACAAATCAAGAATTAATGTGGCAACTTCTTGATGTAGAAGCTTTCCATGTCATTTGTCATGATGAATTTAAGCATAAAATTCAGGATGTACATCATGTAAAGATAATTGTTGGTGAAGAAGTGAATCAAGAATTAACACATACTACTCCAAAACTACACGAGGTTGATTACTCAACAAATCAGGTTGCGACTATCATGTATACATCCGGAACGACTGGTCATCCGAAAGGTGTCTTACAAACCTTTGAAAATCATTGGTCAAGTGCAGTAGGCTCAGCACTGAACTTAGGATTACAATCTAATGATCGCTGGCTTTTAGCTGTTCCGCTTTTTCATATTAGCGGCTTGTCAATATTAATTCGGAGTGTTATTTATGGAATGGGAATTGTTTTACATGAACGCTTCGATGCCTCGAAAATGAACCAAGCAATCATACATAATAACGTGACAATTGTCTCTGTTGTCACAACGATGCTTAAACAGATGCTTGATAATCTAGACAAACAGCAGTATCCATCAACTTTACGATGTATACTTGCAGGAGGGGGACCTGTTCCGAAAAGCATACTAGAAGATTGCCAAAGTAGGAATATTCCTGTTTATCAAACGTATGGAATGACAGAAACAGCTTCACAGGTTGTCACACTTACACCCGAACATAGCATGTCAAAGATAGGATCTGCCGGCAAACCATTATTTCCATGTCAAATAAAAATTGTAAAAGATGGGAAAGAATGTTCCCCAAATGAAGAAGGGGAAATACTCGTAAAAGGTCCTAACATAACTAAGGGATACTGGAAGCGAGAGGAAGCTACGAATAAAGCAATACAAGACGGCTGGTTACATACAGGTGATCAAGGCTATAAAGATGACGAAGGATTTTTGTTTGTGTTAGACCGTCGGTCAGACTTAATTATTTCTGGAGGAGAAAATGTTTATCCTGCTGAAATCGAAGCCGTTTTACTCTCGCATCCAAAAATTAAAGATGCAGGAGTAGTTGGTGTAGAAGATAACAAGTGGGGGCAGTCGCCACATGCCTTTATTGTTACACGAGAAGACATTTCAATATTTGAGCTAGAACAATTTTGTAAAAGCCGATTAGCATCATATAAAATACCAAAAAATTTTTCTTTTTTGGACGAACTGCCTAGGAATGCAGCAAATAAATTACTAAGAAGAGAATTAAAAGGTCGAATGAACAAAGGGATGAAGCAATGATTAAGATAAAAAAAGTGACATTGCATCATATTACGCAAACGATAAAGGAGCCATTTACTTCAAGCATTGGTCATGTAACTGAGAGAGATAGCATACTTGTAGAAGTGACTGATCTTGATGGAGTAACTGGATGGGGCGAAGTCGTTGCCTTTTCTACACCATGGTATACAGAAGAAACGATTACGACAGCTTTTCATCTTTTAAAAGATCTATTAATTCCTCTTGTTAAAAAGGAAACGATCAACCATCCAAATCATCTTCAACATATTTTTAAAAATATAAAACGGAATAATATGGCAAAAGCAGCCCTTGAAGGTGGGATATGGGATGTATTCGCAAGAAAACAAGAGTTGTCTTTATCACACGCTTTAGGAGGAGTAAAAACAGAAATTGAGAGTGGTGTTGTGATTGGAATATCAACAATATCGAAGATGACTGAGCAAATAAGTCAGTATCTTGATAACGGTTATAAACGATTTAAAGTAAAAATCTCACCAAAACAAGATATTGAGTTGATTAAGATCATTCGTAATCAATTTCCGGATTTACCCTTGATGGCTGATGCAAACTCGTCCTATTCCCTGAATGATATTGATAGGCTAAAAGAGCTCGATCAGTATCATTTAATGATGATTGAACAGCCATTTGCTTCAGATGATATTATTGATCATGCAAAGCTTCAACATGAGCTGAATACACCAATTTGTTTAGATGAAAGCATTGTGTCATGCGAAGATGCCAGAAAAGCGATCGAACTTGGCAGCTGTAAGGTGATAAATATTAAACCAGGGCGAGTCGGCGGCTTAACTGAGTCAAAAAAAATACATGATCTCTGTCAAAAACATAACATTCCAGTTTGGTGTGGTGGAATGATTGAAACGGGTATTTCACGAGCACATAATATTGCTATTGCATCTCTTTCAAATTTTTCAATTCCTGGTGACATCTCCTCTTCATCACGATATTGGGAGGAAGATATTGTTTATCCGGAAATAAAGGCTGTAGATGGCAAGATAGCCGTGCCAACAGGGCTTGGCATCGGATTTGAAGTACAAAATGATGTAATTGTAAAATACCGTAATTCGGTAACGGTTTTCTAAGTTCGTAAAAGCTAAAAAGGAACTTTATGGAAGAATTCTATAATTTTTTATATTTAAAACGAAAAAATAGCAACTTGTTAAGCAAACAGCAGAGCGATATAGTTATCCTCGAAAGAAAAACATAAACGAATAGTTTCTCTTTCTGCTCATATTTTCATCCAGCCAAATGGCTGGATTTTTTTTTTTGTCGATAAAAGAAAGTTGACATTTATGGGTTAACACATTATTTTTGTATTAGGGAAACTTTTTTAGTTGTACAAATAAAATATGTAGACAGTTAAAAGAGTAGCGTATATCTCAAAATGTCCATATACTATATTAGATGAGAAAGAGTAAAAAATTTTATAGGAAAAGTTGCACTAGGGAAACTTAGAAATAGAATGGGAGGAATAAAAGATGAAAAAGTGGTTAGTTAATTTAGGGTTAACGATTGCAGCAATCTGTTTATTAACGGCGTGTGGAAATAATCAAACATCAACAAAATCAAATGATAAAGTAGAGGTTACAACAACAACAGGTCAAGTAGCAGATGTAGTTAAAAACATTGGCGGAGACAAAGTGGAGGTTACATCGTTAATGGGACCTGGGGTGGATCCGCATCTTTATCAAGCCTCACAAGGAGATATAAAAAAATTACATGATTCAGATATTATCTTTTATAGTGGGCTTCATTTAGAAGGTAAAATGGGGGAAATTTTCGAAAAAATGTCAAATGATAAACCAACAGTTGCAGTAGCAGATTCCATTCCAGAAGATATGCTGTTAAGCGCAAATTCTGCAAATACACATGACCCGCACGTTTGGTTTGATATTCAAGCTTGGATTCATGTGGTGGATGAAGTTGAAAAAGAACTGACAAAGCTCTCACCTGATAATGAACCATTATTTAAAGAAAATGCTGCAAATTATAAAAAAGAGCTTATGGAAATGGATCAATACGCAAAAGAGCAAATTAACACCATTCCGAAAGAAAGTCGTGTTCTTGTAACAGCACATGATGCATTTAAATATTTCGGTCATGCATATGGACTAGAAGTAATGGGGTTACAAGGATTAAGTACTGATTCAGAGTATGGTTTAAAAGACGTTCAAGCGCTCGTCGATCTATTAGTTGAGCGGAACATTAAAGCTGTCTTTATTGAAAGCAGTATTTCTGAAAAATCCATTAATGCTGTTGTAGAAGGTGCGAAGGAACAAAATCATGAAGTTATTATTGGCGGTGAGCTCTTCTCAGATGCAATGGGTGAAGAAGGTACAGAAGAAGGGACTTATATCGGTATGTTTAAGCACAATGTTGATACAATTGTTTCTTCTTTAAAATAGTTTTATGAGAATCATAGATTGCTAAAAAGAAGGCTGGTGTAATGAATGATACCTGTACAAGTAGAAAATTTAACGATTGCCTATCACCATAAACCTGTACTTCAGGAAGTTAGCTTCGAGGTTCCGGAAGGAAAGTTAATTGGGATAATTGGTCCGAATGGAGCAGGGAAATCCACATTAATTAAAGGGATATTAGGATTAATTCCAACAGCGTCTGGTGAGGTAACGATTTACGGAGAAACATATCAAAAGCAACGTAAAAAAGTAGGCTATGTTCCTCAACGCGGATCAGTTGACTGGGATTTTCCGACAAATGCATTAGACGTTGTGTTAATGGGGAGATATGGCCATATTGGTTGGTTTAAGCGGCCAGGTAAAAAAGATATTGAATTTGCAAAAGAATGCCTGACTAAAGTAGGAATGCTGGAATATGGCAATAGGCAAATAAGTGAGCTATCAGGAGGACAGCAACAGCGTGTTTTCTTAGCTAGAGCTCTTGCTCAAGATGCTGATGTATATTTTATGGATGAACCGTTCGTTGGGGTGGATGCAGCGACTGAAAAAGCCATTATTGCCTTACTTAATGACTTAAAGGCGAGAGGGAAAACGGTTCTTGTTGTCCATCATGATTTACAAACTGTAAATGAATACTTTGATTGGGTGCTTTTGTTGAATATGAGGAAGATTGCATTCGGACCAACGAAAGAAACATTTACGATTGATAACTTGCAAAAAACATACGGTGGAAAGCTTACATTTTTACAAGATCAATCTGTTTTATTAAAAAGATAGAGGTGAAGTCAGGTGATTGAAGATCTCATTTTACAATTGCAAAATCCAAATACACAATGGGTGTTAATCGGTACAATGCTCCTTGGGGTCGCCAGCGGTGTAGTTGGAAGCTTCACTTTGCTGAGAAAACAGAGCTTAATAGGAGATGCAATGGCTCATTCAGCCTTACCAGGGGTATGTATTGCCTATCTTTTATATGGGTCAAAATCGTTACTAATCTTCTTAATTGGAGCCGCTATTGCAGGATTCATTTCTTCCTTTTGTATACAAATGATCATTCAGCACTCCCGCATCAAAGAAGATTCTGCTCTAGGAATTATTATTTCTGTATTTTTTGGTTTTGGGATCGTTCTATTAACCTATATTCAGCATAATGGAACAGGAAATCAAAGTGGGTTAGATGATTTCATTTTTGGGCAGGCGGCATCGATGATTGCGGCAGATGTAAACTTAATAGCTGTGATCTCACTCATTTTACTTTCAATCACAGCTATTTTTTATAAAGAGTTTAAATTATTAACATTTGATCCTCAATTTGCAAAAGGAATTGGGATACCTGCTAAATTCTTTAATGGTTTATTACAATTGCTTATTGTTTGCGCAGTAGTGATTGGTCTGCAAACAGTCGGGGTTGTTTTAATGGCCGCAATGCTTATTACACCCGTAATCAGTGCTCGGTATTGGACAGATAAGCTGAGTCAAATGATCATTCTATCTGGAGTGATAGGTGGAATTAGTGGTGTTGTAGGTACGTTGCTTAGTACGATAACCGAAGGTATGGCAACAGGACCGCTTATTATTGTTTCAGCAACCTGTATATTTCTTATTTCTCTTGTGTTTGCACCGAAAAGGGGATTATGTGCGAAAGCATTTAAACAACTCTCATTACGTAAAAAAACAGCAATCGAACAAGTTTTGTTAAGTTATTATGATAGTGCTGAATCTGGAAATATTAAGGGAGTAACAGAAAAAGAACTTTTGAAAATGAGAAAAGTATCCTCTAATCTTTTTGATTATGCGAATAGTGTTCTTCAAAAGAATGCGTATATTAGGAAAATTAGTGATGAAAGATGGGTTTTAACTGATAATGGGATCCAAGAAGGTTATAAGCTTGTATTGCAGCAACGATTATATGAAATGTATTTAATGCATGAAATGGAATTTTCTCATTTAGAGCTTAACTCAAGAGATGATCTAAATCTAGGTACAATCTCACTTGAAACAAAGGAACAGCTTTTTACGCTATTGAAAATTCACGACCGGGCTCCTCTATTAATACCTGAGTCATCAAATTTTGGTAATCAGAGGAGGATCATTAATGACTTATGATGCATGGATTATTTTAACTGGTTCTTTAGTTGGCATTACATGTGCAATGGTTGGATGTTTTTTAGTATTACGTAAAATGGCGATGCTAGCTGATGCGATATCACATACAGTATTATTAGGTATTGTAGGTGGTTATCTAGTTAGCCGCAGTTTGGAAGGCCCTTTCTTGTTAATCGGTGCAGTTGTTGTTGGCCTATTAACAGCCATGCTTGTTCAAGTGCTAAATGGGAAGGGTGTTCAGGCTGATGCTGCGATAGGTGTTGTCTTTACATCTCTTTTTGCAGTGGGTGTTATCCTCTTATCCGTATTTGCGGGTAACATTCACTTAGATGTTGATCATGCATTAATGGGAGAAATCACCTTTATCCCTTGGGATACAGTTGAATGGAATGGGTTAGAGTTAGGGCCAAAAGCTGTTTGGCTGTTAACGTTCGTGTTTATTGTTAATTTGCTAATTATTATTTTCTTTTATAAAGAATTCAAGATTAGCTCCTTTGATCCTGAAATGGCAGCAGCGATAGGGATACCTGTATTACTCATCCATTATTTACAAATGGGAATGCTTTCAATTACAACGGTTGCTTCATTTGACAGTGTTGGAGCGATACTAGTCGTTGCAATGTTAATCGTTCCAGCTTCTACTGCCTATTTGTTAACAGATAAACTTATCAATATGTTGTTTATTAGTGCAGGTATTGGTGTATTTTCCAGCTTTAGTGGATATTACATTGCAACTATATTGAATGTTTCCATTGCAGGTTCAATGGCAACTTCAACAGGAATCTTGTTTGTAATTGCCTTTCTATTCTCGCCTAGACATGGATTAGTTGCTAAAAAAAGAGCCCAGCAAAAACTCTCTAAAGACCGAAATGTAGCTAGTGAAATAAGATAAGCAAAAAGGCTGATACTCTGTAAAATGAAGTAAAAGTGAATGTACCTTTTTATAGGCAAAGTAGATGTTTATCTTTAAAATCCCACATTAAAAGAAAAGTAAGTACAGCACTTATATATAGTGGTGTACTTTTTTGTTTATATGACCTCATTTACTACCATAACTATACAATAAATTTATTTATCTACAACAACAATACCGTTGTAAAAGGAACAAATATTCCCAAACGTACATTTTAATGAGGGGTGTTGTAATAACGAAAGTGAGCCGACATTTCGTTGTGATTATGGCTACAACATACACGTTGGCGAAAATTTCTATGCTAATTATGATTGTGTGCTTCTAGATGTTTGTGAGATTCAAATAGGTGATAACTGCTTTGTTGCACCAGGTGTTCATATATATACCGCCACTCATCCGATAAATGCCAATGAAAGAATATCGGGTGCAGAATACGGACTTCCAGTTAATATCGGTGATAATGTTTGGATTGGTGGAAGAGCTATTATTAATCCTGGAGTTAAAATTGGCAATAATGTTGTTATAGCTTCGGGTGCGGTTGTGACAAAAGATGTGCCAGATAATGTGGTTGTAGGTAGAAATCTTGCGAGATTAATTAAACCAATCGAAGAATGAGTATAGCTTAATTCATTGTTTCTTGTTTAACTAGCGGGTTCAATAGCACAACAACATTACATTTTTTGCTGTAGTAAATGTGGTCATATGTAGTATAAAAAAGGATAGATAGAGCATATTTTTTTTACTCATCTATCCTTTTTACTTTATTTCTTATAATGGCTGACATTAAATAAAATTTTACTATTGTTAAGGGTTTCGTGAAATATCTTGACTATTAATAAAACATGTAGTCAGTCTTTTTTATGAGATGAATGTGTCATTATTTGAATTCACATCGGCTGGCTTTTAGCTCATCCTTAAAACTTACTCCATCAACCCATACTCTATTGCACGATCTGCTACAAGTGCATCAACATCATGTGGAAGGTCATCCAATGAACCAAACTCGTAATCCCATAAGTTTGTAAATGAATCAACATACAGTGGAAATGAGTCCGCATTTGAATTTTTGACATCATTGCGAAATGAATTAAGTAAACTGTCCTTCACATGATTTCCCCCTTTAGATTTTCTACAAATAGTTTGTGATTAAGAAAGAAAAAATATGTAATTCCTGCATAAAAATGAAAATCATTATCAATAATAAAAAAGAAGGTAACGAGTAGTTGCAGCTACTCGTTCCAATGGTGATTATTCAGTTGGTTCAAAAGTTTTACAATCTGTTTCTTTGCTGCTTTCAGCTTTTTCACCTGTATGACTTACTACATAGATTGCATCGGCTTTACACTTATTCCCTTGTGCCCAATAACTGCAATTGTTTACTTCACATAAAACGTCTTGTGCCATTTTAGAACCCTCCTTTTAAAAATGAAATACATCTATAGTCTGCCATTTCTACAGGATTTCATACTATCTGTAACGTGAAAAAAACGCCTTTATAAAAGACGTTTTTATGAAAAAGCTATAAGTAGGTTTGCTAAGATTTAAAAATGACTATTTTATTTACTTGAAAGTGCTTTTTCTATTGTTTCTAAATTTTTCTTCATGATACTGAAATAATCTTCATTGTTGTTTTTATCTTCTTCTGTTAAGCTTTCTAAATTATTTAAAGTTAAGGCTTCTGCTCCAATTTCGGATTGGACAATATCAGTTATATCGCTGCTTACATTTGCTTCGAAGATTATATACTGAATATCATGTTCCTTTGCAGTCTCAATAATGTTTTGTAATTCCTTCTGGGAGGGTTCCTCAGTTGGAGAAAGGCCTAAAACACTGATTTGTTCAATGCCATAGCGGTCTTCCCAATAACCGTATGCAGCATGTGAAACGAGAATTTCCCTTTTTTCGCCGTTACTTACTACATCTGTAAAGGACTTATCAAGATCTTTTAACTGTGCTTTTACTTGTTGAAAGTTTTTTTCAAATGTTTCTTTGCCATCTGGGTTTAATTCAACTAGTGAATTTTTAATATTCTCTGCTAATGTAATTGATAGGACTGGATCAAGCCAGACATGTGGATCTTTGTCACCGTGATCATGTCCCTTATGTGATTCTTCTTCTTCAGAATGTGCTTCATCTTCGTGTTCATGAGCAGCTTCATCTTCAGAATGTGCTTCATCTTCGTGTTCATGAGCAGCTTCATCTTCAGAATGTTTTTCATCACTATGCTCATGTTCTAAAAGGTCAATCCCATTTCCTGCATTTATAAATGCAACATCTTCTTTTTCTAAAGATTTTTCAATTTTTGCGGCAAAGCTTTCAATTCCCACACCAGAGTAAATAAATCCGTCTGCATTTGCAATATCAACCATCATTTTTGTTGTTGGCTCATAAGTATGTGCATCAGATCCAGGGGGAAGGACATTTTCAACCTCTACCAAATCACCGCCAATTTTCTTGGTGAAGTCCTCAAGTGGAAAAATAGTTGTATATATTTTCAGTTTTGTATCAGCTGATTCGTTGTTTGTTGATTGTGAACTAGTGTTATCACCATTACATGCAACTAGTGTAATTGCTAATAATAAAAGTATACTTATGAATAAAGAACGTTTTTTCATTATTTCTCCTTTCAATAAATCATTATGATTACGATTAAGACTTTCATATTATATCTTAATCATTCCGTTTTGAGAACAAATTTTTATTTTTATTTGTGGTAATTGTAGTATAAGCAACAAGAAGAAAAATCTGCATGAATGATTAAAAAAATAAATAGTAATTATTACGATTTATATAATATCGCAATAATAGTGAAAAAACAATAGATATGATATATTTAAAATAAAACAAGGAGGATACATATGAGAATCATTGATGAAATTTTAAATCATAATGAAAAATTTGTAGCTGAAAAGGAATTTGAGAAATTTGAAACTTCAAAATTCCCTGAGAAGAAGCTTGTCATCTTATCATGTATGGATACTAGATTAGTTGAATTATTACCAAAGGCAATGAACATTAAAAATGGTGATGTGAAAATTGTCAAAAGTGCAGGTGCGATTGTTGCCCATCCTTTTGGAAGTATTATGAGAAGTATTTTAGTTGCTGTTTATGAATTAAATGCCGATGAAATTTGTGTTGTCGGTCATCATGATTGTGGAATGAGTAAAATAAATGCAGATGACTTTTTATCAAAAGCAGTTGAAAGAGGCATTGCACAAGAAAAAGTGGATACAGTTAGATATTCTGGAATCGATTTAGATCAATGGCTTAAAGGATTTGATCGAGTAGAAGATAGTGTCAGAGATAGTGTTGATCAAATTAAAAATCATCCATTATTAACGAAAGATATTCCTGTTCATGGCCTAGTAATCGATCCTGCAACAGGGAAACTAGATATGGTTGTAAATGGATACGAAAAATAGATGAAAGTAAAAAAGGTTATGAGTAAACTCATAACCTTTTTTTACTAGATATGTTTATTTACTTTAAATTACTTATTTTACCTTCTTTGTACAGCTAGGGAAGGATCTAAGACTCGCGGTCATAAACTTTCTAGTAGGAGAGTCTTCTGCTAGAAATCGTTTTATGATTGTTCCTTATTTATGTTCTTTTTTTCAGGGACTGGATCAAAGCCGCCTGGATGGAAAGGATGGCATTTTAAAATTCGTTTTATCGTTAAAAAGCTGCCCTTTATGGCTCCGAAGCGTTGATATGCCTCCAAGCCATAATGTGAACAAGTTGGATAGAAGCGGCAAGTTGGGGGCGTCATCGGAGAAATAAATTTTTGATAAAATTTGATAATGGTTATAAAAAAATGCTTCATGAAAGCATCGTCTCCTAATTTTTATGTCTCTTTAAGTATACTTTGTTTTAATAAAAAGCCAAGTTTTTAACTTTTCATAACATACATTAGAAGTAGGTGTTCTTTGCGAATAAGTCGTGTAAACCATTTAGTACGGAAAGATAATTCTTACTAAAGAATTCTAGCTTTATAGACTTCCTTTGATTATGATACAATGAATGAAGAATTTACTTGAGGAGTGAATAAAATGCCTTCAGTTGAAAGTTTTGAATTAGATCATAATGCTGTAAAAGCTCCATATGTTCGTCATTGTGGTGTTCATAAAGTTGGCAGCGATGGAGAAGTAAATAAATTTGATATTCGTTTCTGCCAGCCGAATAAACAAGCGATGAAACCTGACACAATTCATACTCTTGAGCATTTGCTCGCGTTTAATATTCGTGACCATGCAGAGAAATATGATCACTTTGATATCATTGACATTTCACCAATGGGGTGTCAAACAGGTTATTATTTAGTTGTTAGCGGGAAACCAGAAGTAAGTGAAATCATTGACTTATTAGAAGATACATTAAAATCTGCTGTTGAAGTGACTGAAATTCCAGCTGCTAATGAAAAACAATGTGGCCAAGCAAAGCTTCATGATTTAGAAGGTGCAAAACGTTTAATGCGTTTTTGGCTCGAGCAAGATAAAGCAGAATTATCAAAAGTATTTGGATAATAAAATATTGTTTAGAGTCTAAATAATAAAAAAATCGGTGTTCCAAATTGGAATCACCGATTTTTTTATGCTTGTTGCGAACAAAAGCAGACTTGATGTTTTCGTATCCACATAGCTTGGAGGCGCTTTTTTATTTCCGATAGCTCAAACTAGCAATGGCATCATGTAAATGAATCGATTCTTCGTTTCTACATTCTACTGTAAATGCTTGGACAAATTCCAATTCATATAAATCTGCTGCAACTAGTCTGACCATATCCTCAACGAATCGAGGATTTTCATAAGCAGTCTCTGTTACCATTTTTTCATCAGGTCGTTTAAGAACGGGATGAATCATAGCACTTGCATTTGACTCTGCTGCATGCAATAATGCTGCTTTCCAGTCTTTTTCCCCGCGGTAATCATCTGTAAACTCTACATGCATTGTTACATATCCCCGCTGATTATGTGCACTATATTCACTTATTTCTTTCGAGCAAGGGCAAAGGGTTGTTACAGCACATGTTAAAGATGCTGAAGTTTTGAAGCCAACCCCTTCTTCAAAAGAAACTGTTAGCTTAGCATCTGCATGATTTAAACCTATGAGTTCAGAGCTTGGTCCTTTACGTTCGTAAAACCAAGGAAATGTCATTTCAATACTAGCATCTTTTTGTTTAAGACGCTCTGCTAGTTCCTTCGTAAAATCAAATAGGTTATTACAAGTTAAGACAAATCCGCCAGATTGACGATATTTTTCTAGCTGCTCAGTAAATCTGCTCATGTTTGTACCTTTAGCATCATGAGAGATTTTACTTGTCATTTTAACATTAGCAATGGTTGTTTGTTGTTGTGGATTCAATTCAGATTTAATGATAACTGGATGTTTTACATTGCTAATTCCAACTGCATCTATAGTAAAAAGGAAGTCTTTTTTAGTATTTTGCAAATCGGGCATTTTGTCTTTTTCTATTGGTTTAAGCTTTACACCTGGTTCAACGGAGCCGAAAAGCTTATGACGTTCTTTCTTTGGTGGTAAGTTTATCTTTCTAGTCATAATGATCTCTCCTTACTTACTCGATATTGAGAGTATACTGTAAGTTTATAGGAAACATCAACGATTAATCTAAAATTGTGTCGAAGATTGTAGAATTTGATAAGGCAGAGTAAAAACATTGTGAACATAAAATAATCGTTCGTAAATAAATGACGTGCTTATTTTTCAGAATCTTCTTCATTAACTGATGGTTCATCAGGCTTCTTTATAGGATCAACAGTATGTTTATATTGATATGCCTTTTTAGTTGTTAAAACACTTAACAGCAGTACAATAATGACGATTATGATACAAACAATAAAGATAGATTTCATATTAAATCCTCCATATTAATAAAAAGAACATTCTTTTTTCTCTTATTTTATCATGAGAAGTCTTAGATAAAATAGGATGTTTTGGAGAATGATAAAGAGGGTATGTAGTAAATAACAATAAAAGGAGGAGTTACCATGTCAGAAAAATTAAACAGTACTGTCAATAAACAAGTAGCAAATTGGACGGTTCTTTACGTGAAACTACATAATTATCATTGGTTTGTAAAAGGAAGTAACTTTTTCACATTACATGCTAAATTTGAGGAACTTTACACAGAAGCTTCAGTTCATATCGATGAATTAGCTGAACGACTATTAGCTCTAGAGGGTACGCCGGTAGCTACTATGAAAGAGTGCCTTGAACTCTCATCTATAAAGGAAGCAGAAGGTAAGGAAACCGCTGAGCAAATGGTTCAAAGCATTAATGACGACTTTACCTTACTAGCAGAAGAATTAAAAGAAGGAATGGAACTTGCTGGTGAAGTAGGTGATGAAACAACTGGAGACATGTTATTAGCTATTCACCAAAGTTTAGAAAAGCATATTTGGATGTTAAAATCATTCTTAGGGAAGTAAGCTATCAAGTGCAAGACAATCCGAAAAGCAAGTGATGACGCAAAGAGGTATACCCAGAAATTAATTCTGTACATTAACAGGATGCAGAGGCCGCTATAGCATTACATTGAAACTGAAAGCAGGTGAAATCATTTTGTGATTTCACCTGCTTTTTAAAGTTCTTTTTCAGCCAGTTCTGCTGTCATTTTCTCAGCAATGTATGGTGTAATTAAAGAATGTAAATCACGTTCGGATAAGTGACTGATCCAAGATAGGATCTCGTCTTTATCTGTTTTATTAATGATTAATTGTACATAGGCATTTAGATCTTCTTCATCGGCACGAAATCTACTGATATCTGGATTAGAAAAAAATTCATGAGTCATACACTTTCTGTGACCTCCCATTATGTCTATCAAGATTACCTCTATTTTCTGCACAAAGTCAGCAATCTATCCCGTAAACACTTTAGGTCTGTATAAATACAAAAATCAGGGCAAAAAATAATAGTAGGAACCAGCGAAGGAGTTGTCAACATGGAGAATACGAAAAAAACGTATTATATAACTGTTGCAAATGGGCAAATATCCCAATCAAGTACAGCATCAGCCTGGGATTTCAAAATAGAAGGAACAGATGAAGAGATTATTCAACTTCGTGAATATTTTGATCAGGTTTATTCCTCAGATTGGCAAGGTTTTTTTCGTGCTCATACACCATATGTTCAATATCATTATGATCGCGAAAATGATGCCGTTGATGAGACAAACAAAAGGATTTATCAAATGATTTATGAACTTGGTGATGAGGAAGCAAAAGAGCTGATTCGCACACAAGGTATTATTTCAAAAATTAATGAACAAGAATAAACCTTATACAGAAATATAACATTGTGATAAGATTTGAATAGAACAGGAAAAAAATTGAGGGATTAAATTATGTATCGGTTTTTCGATTATTATCACAATGAAGTACATTTATCATTTGAGGATCACCCTTTTTCTACTAATCCAAAACATGTATTAGTTTTATGCCGCTATGAAGATAAGTGGCTGTTAACAAAACATTCAGATCGAGGATATGAATTCCCGGGTGGTAAAGTAGAAGAAAACGAAATGGCAAAAGATGCTGCCATAAGAGAAGTTAAGGAAGAAACAGGCGGAATTGTTACCTCAATCGAATATATAGGTCAATATAAGGTGATGGGCAAAGAAAAAATTATTGTAAAAAATATATATTTTGCTATGATAAGCGAGCTAATTAAGCAAGATAATTATTTTGAAACATTGGGTCCTGTCTTATTACAAGAGATTCCTCAAGCGGTGAAAAAAGATAAACAATTTAGTTTTATTATGAAAGATGATGTCTTAAAAAGAAGTCTTCAGGAAATTAAAAAGAGAATCTTTAAGTAAAAATAAGAGGTGACAAACGACTAGCTGTCGAAGTCAGCCTCTTTTTTCTGATTTAACAACTCGCTTTTCTAAAAGCTCAACAACTTGATACATGATTGTTGCAAAAAATGCAATAATCAAAAGACTTAATAATACGAGTGTAAAGTTAAATACTTGAAAACCATAAATAATTAAATATCCTAATCCTCTTGCAGAAACAAGAAATTCTCCAACAATAACCCCGACCCAAGATAGTCCTACATTTACTTTTAAGCTTGATACAATGGTTGGATATGAAGCAGGGAGAACAGCCTCTTTGAAAAGCTGCCATTTCGTTGCATCAAAAGTTTTTAACACCTTTAAATAATTTGCATCAACCTCTTTAAACGAAGTATACACAACGATTGTTGTTATAATAACCGAGATAATTGTTCCCATCGCAATGATCGAAACGAAGCCTGGTCCTAGAGCAACAATTAAAATTGGACCAAGGGCAACTTTTGGCATAGCATTTAATATCACAAGATATGGATCAAGAATCTTTGAAATACGATTTGACCACCAAAGGATTGCTGCCAGAATCGTACCAAGTAGTGTGCCCAATATAAACCCGAGAATTGTTTCAAACAGAGTCGTGCCAATGTGTGAAATAAGAGTACCATCATTCATCTTGGTAACAAATAATTCCCATATTTTCGAAGGTGCGCTAAATAATAATGGATCAATCCATTCTCTTTGACCAGCCATTTCCCATAATCCAAAGAATAAGAAAAAAATGAGTAATTGATAAAATCGGACCCATCTTTTTTCTTTTTTTAGTTCATTAATGTAATTTTTGTGAAGGAGATCAGTGGTCGTTTTTTGTTTCAAGTTGATCTAACTCCTTCCATATTTGTTGGAATAACAATGAAAATGAAGGATGCTGCCTAGCGTCAAATGGTGTAAGTTCTCTTAGTTCTTTTGGAACGACATATGTTCGGTTAATCTTTCCAGGCTTTGAGGAAAATACAAATATTCGATCACTCATCGCGATTGCTTCACCAATATCATGTGTGACGAGCAGAGCGGTTTTCTTGAATTCTTTTAATGTTTCCACAACTAAATCTTCAAGCTTTAATTTTGTCTGATAATCCAAAGCTGAAAAAGGTTCGTCAAGTAATAATATCTTCGGATTTGTCGCTAATGTACGAACTAAAGCTGCTCTTTGTCTCATCCCGCCTGACAATTGACCTGGATATTGATTTTCAACACTATCTATCCCCATCGTTTTTAAGAGTGATAACGTAGTTCTCTTTGATTCTTTTGTTTTTTTACCGATAACTTTTAGTCCTAAAGTGACATTCTCCTCAATGGTTTTCCACGGAAAAAGATAATCCTGCTGCAGCATATAGCCAATAACTGAGTCGGGCTTTGAAATGACTTTATTGGCGATTGTAACAGTACCTTCTACTGGCTTGATTAGACCAGCAATGATTGACAAAAGTGTTGTCTTCCCACAGCCGCTAGGGCCGAGAAAGGAGACAAACTCTCCTTCCTCAACAGAAAGCTGGACATCCTCAAGAGCAACCGTTGCTGAATCCTTTGTAAAGTAAATATGATGAATATGTTCGACTGTTAAGAATGGCATGATTTTTCCTCCTTAATTCTCTGCCACTTCCTCCGCATAAGAGGTATTTACAAGTGTGTCATGATCAATGCGGGTTGGTAATTCACCAGCTTCATCCATAATATCTTGGAGATTATTCCACTCTTTTTCATCAAGGATTGGGTCTGTAGCAAAAGAGCCTTGTTCCTTATACCGCTCGACAACTGTTTCAATAATCTCAAGATCTGTATCTTTAAATTGAGGTGCAATGGATTTTGTAATCTCATCAGCACTTTTTTCTTGAACCCATTGTTGTGCTTTATAAATCGCTGATGTAAATTTTCTTGCAGCATCCTCATTTTCTTTTAGAAAGCTTTCTTTACTCATAAATGTTGTATAAGGAACCTTACCAGATTCCGTTCCAAACGAAGCAACAATATGTCCAGTACCTTCCTTTTCTAAGATGCTTGCTGTTGGTTCAAATAATTGAACGTAATCACCAGTACCTGAAGCAAAAGCACTTGGAATATTTGCAAAGTCTATATTTTGAATGAGCTCAAGATCTGAATGTGGGTTAATACCGTGTTGTTTCAGAACAAATTCACCAACCATCTGTGGCATTCCGCCGACACGTTGACCTAAAAATGTACTGCCTTTTAATTGATCCCATTCGAAATTTTCAATTTTTTCACGACTAACTAGAAAAGTGCCATCTGTTTGTGTTAATTGTGCAAAGTTGATAACTTTATCTTTAGAGCCTTGGGCATGGACATAAATGGATGTTTCAGAGCCAACTAGAGCAATATCTGCACCATCTGAAAGTAATGTAGTCATCGTTTTATCTCCACCCCATGTTGTCGTCAATTCGACATTAAGACCTTCATCCTCAAAAAATCCTTCGGCCATTGCAACATATAATGGCGCATAAAAAATTGAGTGTGTCACCTCAGCAAGCTTAATTGTTTCAACTTTGTTTTGATTACATGCGGAAAGTGGTAAAACAACTACAAGTGCAAGACAAAGCAACAAAATCCATTTTTTCATTTAACAAACCCCCCTAGATGCAATGCATCTTATAATTTTTGTAAAATAGATGTGTGGAATTGTAGAATATGAAAGAAACGTGTGAACTTATAATAATTTATGAATTTAGGAAAAATGTGTGAATGCCCAATTTAAAATTATGATGTGAAGTTATAGCCAAATGGGAACGATAAAAGGGTATTTGACAATAGAAAGAGTGAATTGTTTATGAATGGTGAAATCCTTAGTAAAGTTAAATATCCATCCCCAAATCCAAACATACGACTTTGGATTGTCACATACTTTTCGAACAACTTAAAAGTAAAAGGTCTTTTAGCAGAACCGACTGCATCAGGTAGCTATGATGGATTTCTTTACTTAAGAGGCGGAATTAAAAATGTTGGTATGGTAAGGGTAGGAAGAATTATTCAATTCGCCTCAGAAGGCTTTGTTGTTATGGCGCCATTTTATCGAGGCAATCAAGGTGGTGAAGGGAATGAAGATTTTGCTGGAGATGATCGGTATGATGCGCTCTCATGTCTCGACCTCTTAAGGCAACTTCCAAATGTTCGTTCAGAACGTATTCATGTTTTTGGTTTTTCAAGAGGTGGCGTTATGGCATTATTAGCAGGAATTTTGTCTGACCATGTATGCTCTGTTGTGACATGGGGTGGAGTTTCTGATATGTTTTTAACCTATGTTGAGCGAGAAGATTTGCGTAGAATGATGAAAAGAGTAATTGGTGGTACGCCAACAAAATATCCTACTCGCTATGTGTGGCGAACACCTTTATATGAATTAGAGAAAATGAATGCTCCTGTTTTAATTATACACGGTGTGAAAGATAAAAATGTCTCTGTTGAGCATGCTTACAGACTCGAAAAACGATTAAAGGAATTAAATAAACCAGTTGAAAGCTGGTATTTTGAAGAATTTACTCATTATTTCCCTCCGAAAATAAATCGAGAAACATTACATAGGCTTTGTACATGGATGAAAAATCAATAATATGTTTTTCAAAGTGAACAAGGGTGTTATGATAAAGATTATAGGAAATGGAATAACAAGGAGGTTTTCTGATGGGAATGCCTGTTGAATTTAATACGATGATTGTGACAAAAGGTAATGAACAAAGAATTGATGAAAATATTTTTCAAGTCACAAAAGAGGGCTATCGAATCTACCCAATTGACATTCCAATTGAGGTAAGAAAAACAAAAGCAGGAGAAATAGCTGGTGAAGCAATAGTTGAAAAACTGGAAATTGGTGAAAATAAAACAGTTGTAACGTATCGGTTAATTGCTCTTAATTCAACAAATTAAATGGAAAAACCAGGATTTGCTTTGTTATCCTGGTTTTTTATTTTTATTAAATTGATAATTAATGTACTTTTAGGTAAAGGCTGTTTTCGTAAACTTTGTTGCAATTTACCAAGAAGAGCTGTGTGGTTAATTGCAGCGAGAGGGTGCTCGCTTTTTAGCGGGGCGGGCGATGAGCCACCTTGGTGTAAACGCCTGCATGAGTCTCACCTGTCCCGCTGCTCTAAGCATGAGTCTCGCAATCTGCTCCAATTAACCTTATATAGTTCTCGTTTTAAAATAACAATCTTTACGAAAAGTGCCTAGGTAAATGACTAGTACTGAGCTGATATAAAAAAGAGTAAGACCGTTTGTTTCCAGCCTTACTCTTTTTAGATTTTTTAAAGGAAGTAAATCTCCAATTTCGGATTAAGGATTTACTAAGGTCAGGTCTTAAGGCTATGAAAAACATTGTTTCAGCTTCTAAGCTATATAGCTTACTTTATTTGCTTAATGGACCACCTAAATGCTCGATCTCAGGAGAAACATGTGCGAATTTTTTAAAGTTATTATTGAATTTTGTTGCTAGTTCACTCGCTTTTTGGAGATAATCTTCTTTTGAGCTCCATGTTAGGTGCGGCTGTAAAACATCATCAGGTACACCAGGAACATGAATAGGAATATTAAGGCCGAAAACCTCATCCTTCACTGTTTCAATATTATCAAGATCTCCTTCAATTGCAGCTTGAACCATTGCTCTCGTATATTTTAATTTCATTCGATTTCCGACTCCATATTCACCGCCGGTCCAACCAGTATTAACTAAAAATACTTGTACAGTATGTTCATCAATCTTTTGACCAAGCATATTTGCATAACGTGTTGCTGGCAGAGGTAAAAATGGTGAACCAAAGCATGTAGAGAAGGTAGCTTCTGGCGCTGTAATACCACGCTCAGTTCCTGCTAATTTACTCGTGTAGCCACTCAAAAAGTGATACATAGCTTGTTCTCTAGATAATTTACTGATTGGAGGCAGAACTCCAAATGCATCAGCTGTTAAAAAGACAATTGTTTGCGGATGCCCTGCTATGCTTGGTGTAATGACTTTATCAATTGCTTCTAAGGAATATGCTGCACGTGTGTTTTCAGTGTAAAATGAATCATCATAATCAGCTTCACGTGTTTCATCATCAATCACAACGTTTTCTAATACAGCACCATAACGAATTGCATTGAATATTTGCGGCTCTTTTTCTTTCGTTAAATTGATGCATTTTGCATAGCAACCGCCTTCAATATTGAAAACGCCTGAAGTAGACCAACCGTGTTCATCGTCTCCAATTAAACGTCTGTTAGGATCAGCAGACAGCGTTGTTTTTCCTGTTCCTGATAATCCAAAAAATAATGCAACGTCACCTTCAAAGCCGACATTTGCAGAGCAGTGCATAGGAAGAATATTATTCTCAGGTAATAAATAGTTCATGACTGAAAAGACAGATTTTTTCATTTCTCCAGCATACTCAGTACCACCAATTAAGATTGCTCTTTTTTCAAATGAAATAATAATAAAAGTTTCTGAGTTTGTTCCATCAATCTCAGGATCTGCTTTGAAATTCGGTGCACTGATAATCGTAAAAGGCTTTTCAGTAGATGGAGAATCATTATTTTCTTTAATAAAAAGTTGTTGAGCAAATAAATTATGCCAAGCAAACTCATTGATTACTTGGAGTGGCAATTGATAGCGTTTGTCTGCACCTGCAAAACCATTAAAAATATAAAATTCATCTCGTTCTTTTAAGTAAGAGATTACTTTGCTATAAAGTTTATCAAATGCTTCCTCTGAAATGGGTTTGTTAACAGTTCCCCAATCGATTTTATTTTTTACAGACTGTTCCTTTACTATAAATTTATCTTTAGGAGATCTACCAGTATACGCGCCAGTAGTTGCTCGAATTGCTCCTGTTGATGTTAAAATTCCTTCCTTGCGCTCAAGCACCTTTTCTACAAGTTGAGCAACTGATAAATTGTGATTTGCATTTTCACCTTTAACAAGCTGTGCAAGCTCATTTGACATCTCCACAATATTCATCCCCATTACCATCCTTTTCGTAAAATTAACGTATAACTATAGAAATATATTACAATATACAGACTTATTTTTGAATAGTATAACACATTAATTTTAATAAAACATACTAATTGTGAATTTTTAATGAAAAAGTTTAGACCTAATTGTAAATAAAACAAGCATGATAGACATTAGGAAATTGAGGAAGACTATGTATAGGAACCACAATGATTTAGTCCACAACAAATAATACTACATAATAAAAAAACGTTTATAATTTGCTTTTTAAAGGGGCATTACTAAGAAAGAGATTTTGTGATGAATGAATGTGATAAAAATATTATGTTTAGACTTGTCGGTTTTTGTTGACAGTAGTATTCTTGTGCGCTATGATATTTCCTTGAACGGATTCTCTTATCCCGAGCTGGTGGAGGGACAGGCCCTATGAAACCCAGCAACCTGTATCAAAGGAAAGTGGCGACCTACGTATTATTTAATAGATATAGCTTCTATTAAAAATAAGCGTAAGCAAAACAACATTTCCGATGCAAAGGTGCTAACCTGATGCAAGGCGAAAATCCTTGATCGATAAGAGCGAAAGGCGATGAACGATAACAAACCTTTCCTCATTTAGGGAAGGTTTTTTTGATAACAGAAAATAATGAGTACTTCTTCATTAGAGTTTTACCAGAACAAGCATGTGGTAAAGGTACATAAAACTTCTGTTCACAAAACATGCCAACGTGATTCTTTATAAGGTAAATACCCTTTAGGGAAGAGTTCCGGATCAAAAGAATGAACATGAATATGAGGAGGAAGCTTTTAATTATGACTAAAAAACGTCTTTTTACTTCTGAGTCTGTTACAGAAGGCCATCCAGATAAGATTTGTGACCAAATTTCAGATTCAATCCTTGATGCAATTATTGCAAAAGATCCAAATGCTCGTGTAGCGTGTGAAACTTCTGTTACGACAGGATTAGTGCTAGTAGCTGGAGAAATTACAACAAGTACGTATGTTGATATTCCAAAAATTGTTCGTGAAACAATTAAGGGAATCGGCTATACTCGTGCAAAATACGGTTTTGATGCGGAAACTTGCGCAGTATTAACTTCAATCGATGAGCAGTCTGCTGATATCGCAATGGGTGTTGACCAAGCACTTGAAGCTCGTGAAGGCCAGATGTCTGATGAGGAAATTGAAGCAATTGGTGCTGGTGACCAAGGTCTAATGTTTGGATTTGCATGTAATGAAACAAAGGAATTAATGCCACTTCCAATTTCATTAGCACACAAACTTTCTCGCCGCTTAACAGAAGTTCGTAAAGAAGACATTCTTCCATACTTACGTCCTGACGGTAAAACTCAAGTAACTGTAGAATATGATGAAAATAACAAACCAGTTCGTATTGATACGATTGTTATTTCTACACAGCACCACCCAGAAATTTCAACTGAGCAAATTCAACGCAACTTAAAAGAGCATGTTATTAACCCAGTTGTTCCTGCAGAATTAATTGATGAAAATACAAAGTATTTCATTAACCCAACTGGTCGTTTCGTTATCGGTGGACCTCAAGGTGATGCAGGTTTAACAGGACGTAAAATCATCGTTGATACATATGGTGGATATGCGCGTCACGGTGGTGGAGCATTCTCTGGTAAGGATGCAACAAAAGTTGACCGTTCAGCTGCATATGCTGCGCGCTATGTTGCGAAAAATATCGTAGCCTCTGGATTAGCTGATAAATGTGAAGTCCAATTAGCTTATGCGATTGGAGTAGCACAGCCAGTATCGATTTCTGTTGATACATTTGGTACAGGTAAAGTATCTGAAGACGTATTAGTAGACGTTGTACGTAACAACTTTGACTTACGTCCAGCAGGTATTATTAAAATGCTTGATCTACGCCGTCCAATTTACAAGCAAACAGCTGCATATGGACACTTCGGCCGTAACGATCTTGATCTTCCTTGGGAAAGAACAGATAAAGCTGAAGCGTTAAGTAAAGAAGCATTAAATAAATAAAAAATGAAAAGACCTGATGCGTGAAAGCATCAGGTCTTTTTGTAGTCTACAGGTAAACTCGTCATTGTTAAAATATGTATATTTATCGAAGAAACAAAAGAACTTGTTTTATCTAGCACTTGGAAATACTATACTAGGGATGTATTGGAATTAAGGGAGGCTATGTAGATTGAACTATAAAGTATTAAGCAGTTTTATTGTTGTTTTTTCGATTATCCTGAGTGGTTGTCAAGAATTAGATAGCCACAAGGATCATACAACAACAGAAACAGAAGAAGTAAAAGCACCACATGTGGACATTCTTGCGAAGGAGCATGTTAAGAAAGGTGAAGAAGTTCAAATAGGTGCACACGTATATTATGGAGAAGAACTAGTCGATGATGCAGAAGTGCAGTTTGAGATTCAAAAAGGAGATCATTCAGAAAAAATAGATGCCAAGCTGGTTGATAAAGGTACATATGAAATTAACTATTTATTTAAAGAAGATGGAACATATCAAGTTACAGCTCACACTAATGTAAAAGAGTATCATACCATGCCAACAATAGACATTCAGGTTGGGGAAGGACAGACAGCGGCAACAGCTGAAGAGAATGATGAAGAGCAACCTTCTCATAATAGTGACCACCATGACAGTGAACAAGAAGGGGAGCACTCCCATCATAGTGTAAACATAACTGTTGAAGAATTAACTACATTTCAATTGAATAAAGTGGAAAGATTAACTACGACAATTAAAGAAGGGGATCAACCCTTCTTAGATGCGACGGTACGATTTGAAATTTGGATGGAAGGAGAAGAGCAACACAATTATATTGATGCAGCTGAATCATCAACAAAAGGAACGTATACGTCTTCTTTTAAGTTTGAAAAAGCAGGTATGTATACGATTGTCGTTCATGTTGAAAAAGGAGAGGTTCATGACCATATTGAAACTTCAGTCGAAGTTCAGAAGGGGCCATGAGCCTTTTTCTGTATGATGAAAAAATTTTGTTCTGTGGAGATCATGCAAAACATATAGCTTCAGGTGCAAAGGAATGTGAAAGTACATGTACTTGTGATTTCTATAACGTAGGTAGTTCCTTCAAGGTCTTTTAATGCTCGCTAGAGAAGGAAGCACACATTGATCGCAAATTTACCTAAAATTGATCAAGATGCCTTACATATAGTAACCGTGTATTACAATTACCTGCATCTGAGAAAGTGCAGCTTACTAAGAAGTTGCAGAAATATTGTTGCCTTAATTGAATTTGAGTTATAGAGGATCTCTTTCTAAAAGCTAATGGGAGAGACACAAATTAAAAGCATTGAACGTTTCATTATGTTAGCTGCTTTATTATTTTATTTTTAAAATACCTATAAAATTGCCGCTGCACGTCGATATAATACATAGAATGTCAACATGTGGGGGTATTACATTGAAAGAACATAAAAGGGTTTCAATTAAGTTACTTTTTATTATGATCATATTAGTATTAGTTATGACTAGCTCAATTGGATTTTTTAGTTATTACTTTGTCAAAAATGCTTTAGAACAAAGCCAAGAATTGACCTTCTTAGTATGGAATTTGATTGGCGTGATAGCAGTTATTTCAATAATATGTATGGGTGCACTTTATTTGGCTATTTCAATAAAGTTGAAATTACTAAATGAAATGATGCACAATGCCTCTGAATTGGCGGCAGGATGTTTTAATAAAGCTACATTAAAAGAAAGTAAGGATGAATTTGGAATCTTAGCAGCATCAATAAACAAGATTAGTGAAAATATATATTCATTAGTTTCTGAGTTGAAGGATGCTAGTTACTCTATTTCAACATCATCACACGAGCTAGCAGTATTAACTGAGGGAAAGAGAGTTTCAAATGAGGATGTTAAAAGCGCATTACATGAAATTTCAATTGGCTCAGCATCACAGGCTTCAGATATTGAATCAACAAGTCATAAGGTGAGTGATTTACAAGCAAATATCATGTTAATGACAGAAGAAAGTTCTGTGATTATGCAGTTAACCAAGGATTCTGCACATGCTGTTCACTCAGGAAAAGATAGTGTGAACGGGTTACAAGCATCGAATAGAGAGAACGCAAACATGTTAGAACAAATTAGTTTGGGGATTACTACTCTTTATCAAAGTGTGAATCAAATTTCTGGGATTGTGACAACGATTAACAACATTTCAAAGCAGACTAACTTATTAGCACTAAATGCTAGCATAGAGGCTGCAAGAGCTGGTGAACACGGCAAAGGCTTTGCAGTAGTAGCTGATGAGGTAAGAAAGCTTGCAGAGGAAACAAACCAGGCTACGTCACAAATTCAAACGATGATCCAAAATATTGAAAAAGAGACAGAATCAACTGTGATTGTCATGGCTCAGACGACAGAGATAACAAATGGATTAAATAAAAGTGTTCAAGCAACAGAAAATGAATTTAATCGTATATCAAGTTCTATTAATAAAATAATAGATGAGACCACAAAGTTAAATAGCGAGATTGAAAATGTTTCTGCTCATAGTAATGTTATTTTGGATTCGATTCAAAATATCTCAGCAGTGGCAGAACAAACTGCTGCATCTACTGAAGAAATTACTGCATCAATCGAAGAACAAATGAATTCAATTGGAACCATTAATGTTTCTTCTGAAAAAATAAATAAGTTAAGTGAAAAGTTAGCCTCAACATTGAAAAAATTAGAGATTAAATAATGAATGCGAAAAAGCGATCCTATGAAGGAGTGCTTTTTCGCATTTTAAGATTAAACAATTATTTTATGCATAGCGAATTTGTTTCTTTTCAATTAAAGCCTCTTCATAATCCTTAAGTAAACCCTCAAATATTTGATCCCATGATTGTGATAGAGCATATTTACGTGCATCCTCACTCATTTTTAATCGAAGAGTATCATTTCCTAATAAAGATATAATAGCGGTTTGAAATTGTTCAACATGTTTAGGTTCGCAAAGGGTTCCGGTTATTCCTTGGTTGACGATATTTTTGACTCCCCCTGAATTTGCTGCAATGACTGGAGTTCCAGTTGCCAAAGCTTCCAACACGACATTTCCAAAAGTTTCAGTTGAAGAAGGGAAGACAAATAGATCAGAACTAGCATATACTTTTGCGAGATTTTCCCCATTTAGATAACCAGCAAAAGTCATATTTTCAGGAGCACTTTTTACCATTTCCTCCTTCGAAGGGCCATCTCCAACAATTAACCAATGAATCTGGCTTCTAATTATTTCTGGTAGTTGTAAAGAAATATTTAAAAGTGTTTCGATATCTTTTTCAGGAGCTAGACGGCCAACATATGATAGGATGTACTTTTCATTTATTTGGTATTGCTCCCGTACTTCTTGAACTGAATAGTTTGGATGGAAAAGATTACAATCAACCCCTCTTCCCCATATCCGTATATTTGAAAATCCTTTACGTTTTAATTGCTCCATTGTTTCATGAGATGGAACAAATATTTGTCGTAGAGGTTTATGGAACCAGTGCATATATTTCCATAAAAATTTAGAGAAAAATTGGAGATCATAATATTTTAAATACTGATCAAAATCAGTATGATAGGATCCTACAATTGGGATGTTTAATTTTTTTGCATAATGTAACCCGCAAAGACCTATATTAAAGGGTGTTGCTACATGGATAAGATCTGGTTTAAATCTCTGCAGTTCTGCCTTCACTTGCAGCATGTTTGGCAAGGCTAACCTGCATTCAGGATATAAAAAAAATGGCAGGCTTGCGAAACGATGTATATGGCTGGTAAATCGGCTTTCATTTGTACTTATAGGTGCAAAAACCCGATATTCATATCCATTTGCGTCAAGATAATCAGTAAAACGTTTTAATGTACGTGCAACTCCATTAACATCTGGTGCAAAGGTGTCTGTGAAAATAGCTATTCTCATCGAATCCCCCCAGTAACTAATAAATGAAAGGTGCTTTAATGAGCCTCTTTTTTTAAATTGACTCACCGATTATGATCTGAATCCTTTACGTTGATGCAATAAAAACGATTTCACTTAATAGGGTGTAGCTTAAAAATCCAGTTGTTGTACCAAGTAAGCATCCAGCTAATACATCTGAAGGGTAATGTAATCCTAAATACATTCTTGATAATCCAACACTTAAAGCAAGAGGTATCAAGACAACTGCTAGCTGTGGCATAAAGATAATAAATGGAATAATAACAGAAAAAACAGCCGTTGTATGACCTGATGGAAATGAATGATCCTGTAACGGATTTGCTGCTACCTTTGTTTCTAATAAAGCAATATATGGCCGCTTACGTGGATATAATTTTTTAACAATTGCAACGGGCAGATGGCTAACAAGAAGTGATGCTGCACTTGCAATACTTGTTGCTTGAACAAGTCCTCTTGTAAAAGAGATAAGCAAAACACTTACTAAAATAGTTGCAAGTGCCCCACCCAAATGTGTAATATTACGGAAATAAAAATTAAGAAACTTATGATCGAAGTGACGATTTACACTTCGAAATAGCCTGCATTCAAAATCATACATGTTCGTAATAAGCTTTGTTTTCATTTTTCTTAAACGCTCCTTTATTACTCCTTTTATATTATTTTAGATTAGAAATATTTAGATAATAATAAGAAATTGTAAAAGTTGTGTTCACAAATTTATCATAATTTTAATGAATGCTAAATAAAAACAAATGGTGGCCTTTTCTCCTTAAAATAATTAGAAAAAGATCGTTGTTTAGGGTGTAGGTATTATTAGGTCTTAAATGGAAAAAGAATTTAATCGTTGGTAGTGTCTTTGTGAGGAGGAGAGTAGTTCAGGTGCGTTGACGATTTTTGAAGGAACCGACTAGTAGCCGATTCCATATGAGCTTATTACTAATATATGATGATAAGGCGATAAGTAGATAATGGATTTTGTACTTAATTTTCGTGTTTCGTTCCAGGTCATTTTTAAAGCATTGGACGTGCGAGTGCAGGCGCGGACAAGAAGTCACGCTTTTCTTATTGCATCGATTTATAATACTGCCCCTTCTCAACATATTCACGTCGAATTCGTTCCATGTCAGTTATATCATCTTGAGTTAATGTTCTGACTACTTTTGCAGGTCTTCCTAGCGCAAGCGAGTTTGGTGGGATTTTTTTTCCGGGTGGAACTAAACTACCGGCACCAATAAAAGCACCTTCACCAATTTCTGCTCCATCTAATATAATAGAACCCATACCAATTAATGCTTTTTTACGAATAATTGCACTGTGTAGGACCACACTATGTCCAACAGTTACTTCATCTTCTAAAATTAGAGGGTTATTAGGACTTTGATGTAAACAGCAAAGATCTTGAATATTGACTTTGTTTCCAATGATTGTTGGAGCAACATCTCCGCGAATAACCGTTTGATACCAAATACTAGATTCTTCGCCAATTACGACATCACCTGTAATCGTTACATAATCAGCAATAAATGCTGAATTAGCTATCTTGGGAGTCTTATCTTTATATGGATAAATCATCATTAGTCATCCCTTTCTATGGAAAGATTATGTATTTTATCCTCATTATATCAAAAAATATCCAATAGATGAGTTGAAAGGAGAGCAGCCATCATGTGGAAATGGAAAACTGAGGTTGAACAGCCAAAAGGTGTCATTGTCATTGTTCATGGAGCTTGCGAACACCATGGCCGCTATAAATGGCTTGTTGAAATGTGGAAATTATCTGGCTATCATGTTTTGATGGGTGATTTACCTGGACAAGGCACAACAACAAGAAGACGAGGTCATATCCAGTCTTTTGATGAATATATTATTGAAGTAAATGAATGGTTGAAAGAAGCTAAAAAATTTGGCTTGCCTTTGTTTTTAATCGGTCATAGCATGGGGGGACTTGTTGTTATTCGCGCATTGCAAGAGAAACATCATGAAGTAAAAGCTGTTATATTATCCTCACCATGTTTAGGAATCTTATATAAACCAAATAAAGCCCTGGAACTTGCATCAAGAGGTCTAAATGTGATTGCCCCATCTTTTAAAGTAGATTCAAAATTAAATGTTGAAATTGCAACGAGAAATAAAGCAGTACAAGATTTAGATGAAAATGATTCATTATATGTTACAAAGGTTTCGGTAAGATGGTATCGTGAATTAATAAAAGCGATGGAAGAGGCTCAAAAACAAGTGAATAAATTTCAAGATGTGCCTTTGCTGCTAATGCAAGGCGGGGAAGACAAGATTGTTGATAAATCATTAGTGAAACAATGGTTTAATAAAGTTGATATCTTAGAAAAAACATACAAAGAATGGAAAGGACTCTATCATGAGATTTTTAGTGAGCCAGAACGTGATGAAGTCTTTGAAACTGCTAAGCGATTTTTTGAAGCACATTGTCCCAAACAAAGAGATTTACAATCATTTTGAAGGGGAATAGGAATAATCAACGTTAGCTGACAAACTAAAAGATAAAGCTACACTCAGTGCAATCTTAAAATCTTTAAAGAGGTGACTCTCGCTTGACGATTCCACAGCATCCATTAAGATTAATGAGAAAAGTGTATAAAGAAGTTTTTCCAATCGTTCATTCATATATAAAGTTTTGGAGAGAACAAGCTGAAAAAATTCCTAATGATGAACTTAGAACACAAGCAATTAGTAGTATCGATAAAAAAGAATTTCATTGTGAAGGGGGAGCAATCTTATCGATTATTTCCGGATCAAAGAAGCAAAAATGCATTGAATTTATTGTTGCTTATCAAACGATCAGTGATTACCTTGATAATTTATGTGATCGAAGTACATCTCTAGATCCGGTTGATTTTCGTATGCTCCATCAAGCGATGTTAGATGCGCTTACCTGTACAGCACCATGTAAAAACTATTATCAATTTCGGGAAGATCAAGATGATGGTGGTTATTTACATAAACTAGTTAAAACATGTCAAGGTATATTAGCTGATATAGAACATTATCCAATCATTTCAAAGTATTTACTTGAGCTTTCTACTTATTATTGTGATTTGCAAGTGCATAAACATGTAGAAAAGGAAGATCGGGTACCAAGGCTTGAGGATTGGTTTGAACGTCATAAAACAAATTTGCCTGAGATGGAATGGTATGAGTTTTCTGCTTGTACAGGATCAACACTTGGAATCTTTTGTTTAGTCGCATATGCCTTTCAAGAAAAGTTTGAAGAAAAGTTGGCTATTCAAATCAGGAATAGTTATTTTCCATATGTACAAGGACTCCATATTTTACTGGATTATTTAATCGATCAGGAAGAGGACAAGCTTGAAGGAGATTTGAATTTTTGTAGCTATTATTCATCTGAATCATTGATGATGAAAAGACTTGAGCATTTTGTAGAAAGAGCTGATCACCATTTATCTGGGATTCCTCATGAGAATTTCCATAAGCTAATCAATCGGGGATTATTAGGAGTTTATTTATCAGATGATAAAGTAGCCTCACATAAAGAGCTTAATAAAGTTGCAAAAAGACTCATTAAATTAGGCGGAATGACCTCCTTTTTCTTTTATTTTAATGGGAGAGCATACCGTACATTTCAAAAGATGTCATGGATGAAAAGTTCATAGTATATGAAAAGCCGATTGTCCAAATGAAATGGAAATCGGCTCCTTTAGTCGTCATTATGATATCTTTGAAATGTGGCCAATCGTTATCGGCCAGATTTTTTTAATAATAAATACATAAAATATGGAGCACCAATTAAAGCAACCATAATTCCTGCAGGTATACCATCTGGATTAACTATATTTCGTCCGATTGTATCGGCAAATAATAAGAGCCAACCGCCTATTAGAATGGAGACAGGTAGAAATAACTGATTTCTAGGTCCAACTAAAGCTTTTGCCATATGCGGTGCCATTAATCCAATAAATGTAATTCCTCCTGTGACAGACACAGCAGAAGCCGCAAGCGCAACAGCTGTTAATAGTAAGACAATTCGTTCTTTTTCAATTGAAACTCCTACGCCTATAGCTACAGGCTCACTTAGTCCAAGTAGGTTTAATTTATTTGCTTTGTAGAGAGTGAATGGAATAAATAACACGAGCCAAGGTAGAATGGCCAAAATAAACGGCCAATCAGTACCCCATACATTTCCATTCAACCATTTAGCAATAAAGTCGACTTTTTCACGTTCTGCAGATGACATTATGAAAATCATAGCACCTGAAAGGGCCATTGAAAACCCAATTCCAACTAATACTAATGTTACGGGTTGAAGGCCTACTTTTCGGTTGTAAGAGAGGACATAAATGATGACGGCAGTTAATAAGGCACCAATAAAAGCAACAATTGGAAGCATATAAACAAATGAACCTGCTTCGATAGGGAAAAATAAAAAGAACACAGAAATGGCAACTCCAGCTCCAGAGTTAATCCCAATAATACCTGGGTCTGCTAAATCATTACGGGTTATTCCTTGTAAGATAGCACCAGATAATGCAAGAGCCATACCTGCTAGAAGTGTAATAATGATTCTTGGCAACCGAATTGAAAATAAAACAAATTCTTCTTTAAATGTACCTTCTCCTAATAGAGTTGGAAGTAACCGGTCATAAGATAAAGAAGTATATCCTACTCCTGTCCCAATGATGATCGTTATCATAATTAGAACGAATAAGATAAATAAAATGATCCTTTGCTTTTTTAATAATGCTGAATGAATCATACGAATGTTTTTCCTCCCTTCCTTACAATGAATAGAAAGAAAGGTAAGCCTATTATTGAAATAATCGCTGCAACAGGTGTTTCATATGGAGAATGGATGGTACGACCTAGTGTGTCGGCCAAAAGCATAAAAGCAGCTCCTAAAATGGCTGACATCGGTATAATAAAGCGATAATCTGTCCCAACGATTGAGCGAACAATGTGAGGCACCATTAATCCAATAAAGGCCATATTACCGACAAGTGCAACTGAAGCTCCAGCAAGGAAGATAATGACAATAAATAGAATAACTTTTATCTGTGTTGTTTTTTGTCCTAATCCAACAGCAACTTCTTCATTTAAACTAAGAATCGTCAGCTGTCTTGAAAAAAACATTGCAATCAATATCCCTATCAATATCAATGGGACAATTACTTTAAGCTGACCCCATGAAGTTCCTATCATTCCTCCTGCAGTCCACATTGAAACATCTTTAGAAATTTTAAAGTAAATGCCAATCCCTTCTGCGATCGCATAGAGAAATGTAGAAACAGCTGCACCAGCTAAAACAATTCGAAGTGGTGAAAATCCTCCTTTTTGCATTGCACCAATCCCAAAAACCATAATTGCTCCAACAGCTGCACCAATAAAACATGCTATCATAATACTAAAGTAATTCGCTGAAGGAAAAAATGCTACCGTAAGTGCCAATGCTGCATTTGCACCAGCAGTTAATCCGAGTAAACCTGGATCTGCAAGCGGATTTCTCGTCATTCCTTGCATAATTGCACCAGAAACAGCTAATGCAGCTCCTACAAAAATAGCAGCAATTTCACGTGGCAAACGAATTTCACGGATAATCGAAATTTTTTCATTTGACGTATTATTCGACGTAAGTGACAGCCAAACGTCCTTAACGGTTAGCTCAGCCGCGCCAAAAACCATTGCCACAACAAACATACATATAAAAATGATGATTCCCATAATCAATTTATATACAAATGGGATAGATGGTTGAGTGTCATTCGTCATAGGTATCTCATCTTTCTTTCATAGAATAGGGAAGAGGAATTCCTAAGATAAGAATTCCTCCTGATTTATTAATTACCTAGAAATGATTTCTTAATAAATTCAAGTTGCTTTTCCAATGTAATCGGATCGCTGAAGGAAGCACCATTTCCTTCCATTTCAAACACTCGATTATTTTTAACCGCTGGGATGTTTTTGTAAGTTTCAGTTTCTTGGAAAGAAGTATCAGCGTCTGAGTATTTGCTTAAAATCACATAGTCTCCAGCATATTCAGGAAGGACTTCAGCAGATAACGTATAATAGCCGGATTCTAATGCCACTTCCTTTACTTTTTCAGGCATCTTGAGTTTCATTCCTTGGTACAATATTTCTGTACCACGAGCCCAGTTTTCACCATATACATACAGCTGTTTATCATAGCTTTCGATTACAGATACTGTTGCATCTTCACCGATTTTTGCCTTAATTTCATCTCCAGCAGCTTCTACACGTTTCTTGAAGTCATCAACCCATTTTTGTGCTTCCGCTTCTTTGTTTAAAAGCTTTCCAATTTCTACATGTTGAGATAAATAATCTAATTTACCCCATGTATATGTAACAGTTGGAGCGATTTCATTTAATTTATCAATGTTTTTAATATTCGATAATCCAATAATAAGATCTGGTTCTAATTCAATTATTTTTTCTAAGCTTTCATCTGATACTTCTTCAACATTTTCTAATTCTTCTTTAAACGTTGGATTATTTTTAGACCATTGATCTACACCAACGACATTTACGCCTAGATCTATAACATTACCAGTGAAGCCAGAAAGTAATAGTACACGTTGTGGATCAGCAGGAACTTCAATTGGACCAGTTTCAGATTGATATGTAATTGTTTCTGTTTTTTTTTCTTCTGGTGCCGAGCTGCTTTTTTTATCTGTCGGCTCGTTACCACAAGCACTAATAATTAACAGCAAAAGTAGAGTAAATGGAATCAGTAGTTTTTTCATGTTTATTTTCCCCTTTTATTAAATTGTACGTTATACACATTGGTTTATTTGTTCTAGGGTCTTTTCCAATTTCAGCATCAATTTGAAAGACTTGTCTAAGAACATCATGGGTTATCACTTCTTCACAATTTCCAGCCTTCACGATTTCTCCATCTTTTAAGGCGATGATATAATCAGCAAACCGAGCAGCTTGGTTAAGATCATGTAAGACCATGACAATTGTACTTTGTTGTTCTACATTTAATTTTTGTAAAAGCTCTAACACTTCAAGTTGATGTGCCATATCCAAATAGGTAGTAGGCTCATCAAGGAAAATCATTTCCGTTTCTTGAGCGAGTGCCATTGCAATCCAAACACGTTGGCGTTGACCTCCAGAGAGTGCATCAACAGGTCGATATTTAAAATCGATTGTTCCAGTCACTTCAAGTGCCCAGTCAATGACTTCATAATCACGTTTTGTTAAGCGTCCGAATCCTTTTTGATAAGGGAAGCGCCCATAGGAAACAAGCTCACCGACAGTTAAACCGCTTGCACTTTCAGGTGTTTGAGGAAGAATAGCCATTTTTGTTGCAAGTATTTTTGTGTTTTCTTTTACAATATTTTCACCATCTAAAATAACCTCACCGGTGTGATGTGGAATAATCCTTGTTATTGCTTTCAATAAAGTAGATTTTCCACAACCATTTGAACCGATAATTGTTGTTATTTTTTTATCTGGAATTTGAATATTTAAATTTTTCACAATTAATCGCTCTCCATAGCCGATGTTTAAGTCATCTGTATATAGGCGAACCATAATTGACCTCCTTTAGTGAGAGTTAACGATTTAATTGAAAATGATTATCGATTTCAATGTATGGGATTAATATAATGCGGACTGAAATGATTGTCAATAGTTTTATCATTTTAAGGTGTATAAGAAAGATTAAATCTGATTCCATTGTTACTATTAGTAATCCTTCAAGAGCAAAATTTAATTACCTAACACAATGCTGTTTAGTAAGAAGGAGTGGTGGTTTTTAGGACATTCATTTTTGTTCTTGTAATAGGATTAAAAAAAGTGTATATTTTAATGAGAATGATAATCAATTACATTTGAATGCGAAGGTGTGAACTTGGATGGATCAGTGTGAATTATTTGATGTGACAGTGATAGGTGGAGGCCCTGCAGGACTATATTCAGCCTTTTATAGCGGGCTAAGAGAAATGAAAACAAAGCTTATTGAATATCAACCTCAATTAGGCGGGAAAATCCATGTCTATCCTGAGAAGATGATTTGGGATGTTGGCGGTCTTACTCCTATTCCTGGTGAAAAATTAATACAACAGCTGGTCGAACAAGGTTTAACATTTAACCCGGAAGTAGTCTTAAACGAAAAAGTAGAGTCCATTTCACGCAATGATGAAGGTGTTTTTATATTAAAAGCAGAGTCCGGGCAGAAGCATTATTCGAAGACGGTTATTGTTGCAGTAGGAGGAGGGATCTTAAATCCCCAAAAACTTAAGATTGAAGGCGCAGAAAGATTTGAGGTCACAAACCTAAATTATACAGTGAAATCTTTAAAGCGTTTTAAGGATAAAACGGTGATTATTTCTGGCGGAGGTAATTCTGCTATTGATTGGGCAAATGAGTTAGAGCCGATTGCCAAAAAAGTATATTTAACATATAGAAAAGATTCTTTAGCAGGCCATGAAGCACAGGCAAAGCAACTAATGAATAGCTCTGTTGTTTGCTACTTTCAAACAACGATTACAAAATTAATTGCTGATACGAATCATGAAGTAATAGAACGTGTTGAACTGACAAATCAAGAAACGGGAGAGGTTACATATTTGCCTATCGATGAAGTAATTATTAATCACGGATATGAGCGTGATACAACATTGCTCCATAATAGTGAATTAAAAATTGACATTGCAGATCAGTATTTTATTGCTGGAAATGCTATGAGCGAATCTTCGATTGATGGACTATATGCAGCTGGAGATATATTAAAGCACGACGGAAAATTACATTTAATAGCAGGAGCTTTTCAGGATGCAGCTAACGCTGTAAACAAAGCCAAAAAATATATTGATCCTGATGCCAATCAAAGTGCAATGGTTTCTTCACATAATGAGATATTTAAAAAGCGCAATCGGGATTTAGTCAAACAACTTGTGAAGTAAACAGCTAGATCGTCCCTATTTCCTACCAGTGATACCTTGCTCATCATATTGGTATAAAAAGAAGTAAAGGATGATAAAAAGCTATTACTAAAAATTGTAATAGCTTATTTATATTTAATTTAGTTATATTTAGACCATGCTTAACATTTTTCAATTGCCACAATATAAGGCGGATTGTTTTGCTTATTAATAAATTGATATTGCAGGACATGTGCTAGACGCGGGTCAATCTTATTGACAAAGGTCATTAGTTCGTCTCGTTCAACTTGTCCTTCCTCATGTCCATGATAAATAACAATAACAATTATTCCTTCAGGTTTCATAATTTCGATTAGCTGTTCAATCGCTAATATTGTTGTTTCTGGCATTGTGACAATTGATTGATCACCACCAGGTAAATAACCGAGATTAAAAATTGCTCCGGTTATTGTTCCATGTAGCTCAGCTGGAATTGTCGTTTTAATATGCTGATGACCTTTATGAACGATTGTTACACGTTTTTCTAATTTCTCGACTTTTAGACGATCTCTCGTATTATTGACAGCCTCTTCTTGGATATCAAACCCAAAAACATGGCCGCTGCTTCCAACGAGTTTTGCTAAAAAAACAGTGTCATGTCCATTACCTATCGTTCCATCTACAACAATATCGCCCTCTTGAACGGCTGTGTGAAGTAGTTGTTTAGCGTAAGGTAAAATTCTTTGTAGCTTCATGACTTGCCAACCTCTGCTTTTTGATGAAATTTTCCTTGATAGCTATTACGTCTTTTTAGTTCAGCATCAATTGAATTTAAGACATTCCACTTATTGACGCTCCACATTGGACCGATCATTAAATCAATTGGACCATCGCCTGTAATTCGATGAACGATCATTTCCGGAGGAATCAGTTCCAATTGATCACAAACAAGGTTTACATATTCTTCTAAAGAAAGAAATTCAAGCTTTCCTTTTTCATATTGCTTAACAAGAGGTGTCCCTTTTAATAAATGTAAAAGATGAATTTTTATCCCTTGAACATCTAAATGAGCAACAGCCTTTGCTGTTTCCATCATCATGTCGACATTTTCTAACGGTAACCCGTTAATAATATGAGAGCACACTCGAATTCCATGCTTACGCAGCTTATTTACACCCTGCACATAACAATCAAAATCATGTGCACGATTGATTAACAGAGCTGTTCGTTCATGTACAGTTTGCAAACCAAGCTCAACCCATAAATAAGTTCGCTTATTTAGCTCAGCTAAATATTCGACAACATCATCAGGTAAGCAATCTGGACGAGTAGCAATAGATAATCCGACAACTCCATCTATCCTTAAAACCGTTTCAAATTTCTCTCTTAATACTTCAACAGGTGCATGAGTATTAGTATATGCTTGAAAGTAAGCTATATATTTTCCGTCTTTCCATTTGTTATGCATTTTATTTTTTATTTCATTGAATTGTGTAACAAGATCGTTGGCCCTATTCCCTGCAAAATCACCTGAGCCTGCGGCACTGCAAAAAGTACAGCCGCCATGTGCAACAGTACCGTCACGGTTTGGACAGTCAAATCCGCCATCAAGTGCAACTTTAAATATTTTGTTTCCAAATGTATTTCGTAAATGATAATTCCATGTATGATAACGTTTGTCGTCAGATGCATACGGAAATGGATTTGTTTGAGTCAAATCACATACCTCCTAATATCCCATTCTTTGCAATAAGGAAATGTCTCCCTCTTCATTAAGGGACGGTCCCTCAAAACTAACTTCAATCAGAAAATTTTATCATGATTATCATGATAAGGACAGTTTTCCTTTCGACTTTCCAATTATTATTAGTTAAGTTTTCGACGATGTTTGTAAACAATAATCTTGATGAAGCATCACTGACTTCATATCGTTTGGAGGAGAGATCTAGATGGCAACAAGAAAATCAGTTGACGAATATTTGCAGCGATGTACCGAAGCCTTAGAATATGCACAAGAACAATATGAAATTGGGGCTAGACAAGAGCACTATAATGAAACTGAGTATACAAACGCACTTCAAAAGCTTGAGAATGCAGTAAATGATATTAATCACCTTTCATTAAGTGCAAATGATCAACAACAAGATCAACTGTATAGAATGCGACTACAATTACAAAGCCTACAAAATAACATGATCTTAAAAGGGAGTGGTGAGCGATGAAAAAGCGTTCAAAGCAAAATAATCCCGAGCAAAAAACGAAAAATGGAATAAATAACAATGATATAGAGCTTGGTCAAGATTTCGATCCTGTTACTGAAACGAAAGCTAAAAACGCAAAAAAAGGGCAGAAGCTTAAATCAAAACAGAGAGTTGAAACGAAACAATAGGTTAGGTTTTGCTCTATTAACGTCGTATTATTACGGCGTTTTTTCTATTATGCAACAAAGAATGTTATTGAAAAATAAAGGCTCTTTTCATAAAGATTGTTTTTTTAGAAACGAAAACTATTTAAGGTTGATTGGAGCAAATTGCGAGACTCCTGCGGGAGCAGCGGGACAGGTGAGACCCCGCAGGCGTTTACGCAGAGGAGGCTCCGCCCGCCCCGCGGAAAGCAAGCATCTCTCACTGCAATTAACCACACCGCATTACTTAGTAATTAGCAACAAAGTGCCAAAACAGCCAATATAAAAAGCTGCAAGATTACCAATTGACAAAAATAGTAAATGGTATTAATGTATTATGTGTATTATATCATATAGTGCACATAATACAAAATGCATGTAAAGAAAGAGGGAGAAACGATGATACAAATTGATCCAAGAAGTTCGACTCCCATTTATGAACAGATTATTCAGCAAATGAAGGAGCTTTGTTTTAAAGGGTTGTTAAAATCTGGTGATAAGCTACCGTCCGTTCGAGAATTATCAACGATGATCATTGCCAATCCAAATACGGTGAGTAAAGCGTATAAGGAACTTGAAAGGCAAGGCATCATAGAAACGCATCGTGGCCGGGGAACATTTGTATCGGAAAACGCAAGGGAAACGGTAGATGAAGGGAAGATGGAAATGATTAAAGAACAGCTAAAGCCACTAATAATTGATGCGTTTTATGCAGGAATCGACTTTAACCATATTCATGACTGGATCGATGAAATAAAGAAAAAAGTGGGAGGCGAAGCCCATGCTAGAAATAAAAAATCTGAAGAAAACAATTAATGGAAACTATGTACTGAAAGATATAAATCTTAAGCTTACCCATGGTGAAATTTTTGGGTTGCTTAGTCGGAATGGGTCTGGTAAAACAACGTTGCTCAGATGTAAACAATTTAACAAGCTGATGAAGGCTATATTCTGTTTAAAAATGTTTCAATTATCAAACATCCGTTTGTTAAAAGAAAACGTCATTTTTATGCCTGTGCAAAATTCCTTTTATGACCGCTATACATACAAGCACTAAGATACAGACAATTCATTTTGAATCAAATTTTTGGTTTTTACTTGGTGCGTTACTGTATTTTACACGCTGACATTTTCGGCTGGAGGCATTGCGGGAACTTCATTTGCCCAAGGAATTGTTACATTTTCGGTTAGGATTTTACCACTATTAATAGTTGCTTTAATTGCTGTTCAGCTAGAAGTGTTTACAGGGGTTGATTTTACATTAGACGATGACATTTTGGAAAGCACGTATCATTTTACTCCGATTGCGTATGTGTTTTTTTAAATATGCGAATATTCCAGTGAAAGAAATTTATCCTTCCATATTAATGTCTGCCCTTTTTCTCATCATTGGATTTTTTCCATTTAGTAAGCATCCCTTTGAAAGAAATGGAGCATTTTTCCTTTGGAAATGGATGGAGCGACCGATCCAATTTGTAGTCATTCTACTAGGGATCCTAGGTTTTAGTTCATTTGGGTATTTGTCGTCAGCAGAAAATACCATGATGGGTTACTTCATTGGGGCTGCAGTTGGAGCTATTATTGGCTTTCTTGTAAGTTACTTTGTGATCTATAAAAAGAAAAAATAAGATTGTCGGAGGAGAAAACATGATTGAAGTTCGGGATTTAAGTCATTCCTTTAAGGTTGGTAAAAAGGGCAGTAAAAACGAAATACCTGTTCTTAAAAATATTTCTTTAACAATAAAGAAAGGAGAAATTGCCTCCATTGTTGGACGAAGCGGCTCAGGAAAATCAACATTGCTAAATCTAATTTCAGGATATATTTCACCAACTGCAGGTGAAATCATCATAAAAGAAACAAATGTTACATCCTTTAATGAGAAAATGTGGGCTATGTTTCGATTAGATAATTTCGGCTTTATCTTCCAGAGCTTTCAATTGATCCAAAGTTTAACAACGTTTGAAAATGTAGAATTGCCGCTTACCCTAAAAGGAATTTCTTCAACACAGCGTAAAAAGGAAGTGTTGGAGCTATTAGAAAGTGTCGGTTTACATCATCATGCTGATCATTATCCGAATGAACTATCTGGCGGACAGCAGCAGCGTGTAAGTATTGCTCGTGCACTTATCACAAAGCCAAGTATAATCTTAGCTGATGAACCAACTGGAAGTCTTGATTCAGAAACGGAAAAAGAAATTTTAGATTTGATTAAAAAACTGAATGAAGAACAGGGTATTACATTTTTCATCATCACACATGATGAAGAAGTAGCAAAAATCAGCAACCATCAGTTCCATCTACAAGATGGTGTGTTAACAAAAGGTGGTGCATTCATTGAAGTTTAAAGATCAACTAAAATTCATGCAAAAAAATATGAAAAAAAATCGCTTGCGAGTTTTTATGACAATCTTAGCAACAACGATGGCTTGTGCCTTCTTAATTGTTTTAGCCTCTGTTGGATTTGGGATTCAAAAAAGTATTACAGAAGAAATTAAGTCGCAACAAGTCATGACAGAAGTAAGTGTTAAAGGGAAAGAAAAGGATGGAAACTCCGAAGCGATCAACAAAGATAACCTTGCAGAACTTGCTAAGACAGAAAATGTAGCTGCTGTCGTACATCGTAATTCAATTGATAAACCTTTCGAGGTAACGTTCGAAGATCGGAAAGGTGAGGTTTATCCTACAATTACGAATATGGAAGAAGAACTTAAAGGGAATTTAGCTTTGGAAAAAGGAGAAGTACCAAAGTCAGAAAATGAAGTTATTGTTGGATATCATTTTGCAAAATCATTATTAACAAAAGAAGAAAAAGAGCAATATCAAAAAGCGTTGGAATCTTCCCAAGATACTATAGAAGTACCTGCTGGATATGAGGGAGAGCTAGTTGGTAAAGAATTTACAATGACAATATTGAAGGAAATCGATGGGAAGGAAGAGAAAAAAACATTTACCTTCACCATATCTGGAGTTGGGAAAGCACCAACTAGAGACTGGTTTCAGGATCAAAGTATTTACATTAACGACTCACTTAGGGAAGAGATTTTAGCTTTTGCTAGTAATAACGATCATGAATCCTTAACTGATCTACCTTATAGTGAAGTATTAGTTTACTCAACAGGATTAGAGCATGTAGCACAAGTAACAGATGATTTAAAGAATAAAGGCTATATGGTTTATTCAATAACAGAGGAACTAGATAGTGTAAACCTATTTTTTAACGTCTTTAAAGCAGGATTAATCTTTGTTGGGACTGTAGCTGTTTTGATTGCTTCTATTGGAATTTTCAATACAATGACAATGGCTGTTACAGAAAGAACACAAGAGATTGGGATTATGAAAGCATTAGGTGCACAACCAGGAATTATTCGTCGTTTATTTTTAATGGAAAGTGCATATATTGGGATTGTGGGATCGATCATAGGAGTGGTTATTTCCTATGCAATAAGCTATGCTGCAAATATGATGTTACCAATTATTTTACATTCAGTAATGGGTGGAGAAGGTGATATGAACATTACTTTTTCCTATATACCAGTTAGTCTAGTATTCATTTCAGCAGGAATTAGTATAATCGTCGCAATGGTTTCAGGATTACGTCCTGCAGTAAAAGCGACAAATATAAATGTATTATCTGCTTTAAGAAGAGAATTATAGGTGAAACTTGAATTGGCTGCTTAATTAGCAGTCGATTTTTTTACGAGCAAATGTGGACGTAACTGCTTAACTATTGGTTTTTTCCATGTTATTTTACTTGTAGGTGTGATTTTGTCAAAATTAAAGTTTGTCATTTTACGAGAAAATAAGTAGGAATGAGAGCAAGAGAGGATTTTATTTATGAAGGTTGAAATTCGTTTATCAAAAGAGGAAGATTTCAAGCAGCTTATTGCTTTAGACCATCGTATATGGAATTCTACGACAACTCCAGCTGAAATTGCTTGGGCATCTGTTGAAGAATTTGCAAAGAGAAATCCTGCAGAAAGTCAAATTGTTGCACTTGTAGAGGGTGAAATAGCAGGTTACTTAGGATTTCATTATCCAACACCACTAGCAACAAATAAACATGTATTAGAGCTCGATATTGCTGTTGATCAAAGGATACAAGGAAAAGGCATTGGAAAACAATTACTACATAAAGGCAAAGAACTAGCAAAGAAAAAGGGTGTACACAAGTTATCATTACGTGTTTTAGCGACAAATGAAGGTGCAATTGAATTTTATAGAAAGAACGGTTTTATCGAACAAGGTAGATTAATTAATGAGTTTTATATTGATGGGAAATATGTTGATGATATTCTTATGTACATCCTTTTAAATGAATGAAATTTGCTGCAGGAAAAGTCGATAAATTCCCATTATTACAACATTAACAAACTGTGAGTTTCCTCATTGCAAACCGAGTAAAAAGCGTCTAAAATTCTCTGAGTACAGATAGATTAATAGATGATAAAGGCACTATTATCAACTTGTCATCTAATTGGAACGAATCATGGGTAAGCGGATCAGCCCCAATCCATTATTCACTAACTCACGCGAGGAGGATAAAAATGCCGCGTTCACTTTGGTTGCTTGTAGTCGGTATGATGATCAATGTTACGGGTTCATCATTTTTATGGCCGCTTAATACGATCTATATACATGAACACCTAGGCAAATCGTTAACAGTAGCTGGTATTGTCCTTATGTTGAATTCTGCTGCTACCGTTATTGGCAATCTTGTCGGCGGTGTATTATTTGATAAAATTGGCGGATACAAATCAATTATTCTAGGTATTGTCATTACTTTAGTTGCTGTGATCTTATTAATGTTTTACCATAGCTGGCCAATTTATATATATTTGCTCATTTTACTTGGATTTGGATCTGGTATAGTATTTCCAGCTACATTTGCTCTTGCAGGTGCGGTTTGGCCTGAAGGTGGTCGAAGAGCATTTAATGCGATCTATGTTGCGCAAAATGTTGGTGTGGCAGCAGGTGCATCATTAGGCGGATTCATTGCGTCTATCTCTTTTGACTATATATTTATTGCAAATACAGCTTTATTTGCGGTGTTTTTCTTGATCGCATTATTTGGATTCCGCAATATCAATGCAGAAGAAGCAAGCCAAGCCTCTATTTTAAATCAAAAACCAGATGTAAAAGATTCCAATAAATTCAAGGCTCTTGTTATTTTGTGTATTGGCTACTTATTATGTTGGGTTGGGTATGTGCAATGGACATCAACAATTTCGTCATATACACAAAGTCTTAACATTCCTTTACATCAGTATAGCTTTTTATGGACTGTAAATGGTGTGCTAATTGTCTGTGCACAGCCGTTTCTTTCTAAGATTGTAAAACATTTTGCAAAAACCTTAAAACAACAAATGATCATTGGTTTTATTTTGTTCATTGTTTCATTTGTGATCGCATCATATGCTGAACAATATACTGGGTTTTTAGTTGCAATGGTGATATTAACAATTGGAGAAATGTTCGTATGGCCTGCTGTGCCTACGATTGCAAACGATTTAGCTCCAAAGGGAAGACAAGGATTCTATCAAGGCTTTGTTAACAGCACGGCAACAGGCGGTCGAATGATAGGTCCACTTTTGGGCGGAGTAATTGCAGACTTTTATCATATAAATTTATTATTTATGATCATTATTAGTCTTTTATTTATTGGTATCTTTACAACATTTATGTATGATAAAAAACTTAAAGAAATAGGTGAAAACAAAGAATTATCTATTAGTTAACGATCGGAGACAAATGCCATTATGGTAATTGTCTCTTTTTTATTTACATACAGGTAAAAAAGGTTTTAATAATAAATTCAAAGCAACGAGAAAAAATGTAGAATCGATGATAAGATAAAAATAAAAAGGAAAATAGGGAGAGGTAAAATGCTAAATCATGATTTTCCATATGCGAAGGAGATTTTTGAAACAATTATTGAAAACGCTTACGTTTGGATTGTCATTGTTGATGCTAAAGGAAAGATTATTTATATGAATGAAAATTATTGCCGTTTTTGTGAAGTTACTAAAGAAGAGGCAATCGGCCGCCATGTAACAGAAGTGATTGAAAATTCGAGAATGCACATCGTAGTCAAAACTGGTGAAGAAGAAATAGCTGATCTTCAATATATTCGTGGAAACTATATGATTGCAAATCGAATTCCGATTTTCGCTGATAATAAGGTTGTTGGAGCGTTTGGAACTGTGATGTTCCGTGATACAAAAGAGTGGCATGAGATGAATTCACATGTAAGGCATCATTTGTCTTCCATTCAATCTTTTATTGACCAACAGGAAATAACTGGCGCAAAATATACATTAAATGATATTCACTCTAACTCGAATATTATGGCTGAATTGAAGGAAAAGGTTAAATCTATTGCTGCTACTGATAGCTCTGTCTTAATTAGAGGTGAAAGTGGAACAGGAAAGGAGTTATTTGCACATAGTATTCATTTGCTCAGTAATCGAAGTGAAAAGCCATTTATTAAAGTAAATTGTGGTGCTATTCCTGAGCATCTTCTTGAATCTGAATTATTTGGCTATGAAGAAGGTGCATTTACAGGAGCGAAAAAAGGGGGTAAAAAAGGGAAATTCCAGCAAGCGAATGGTGGTACGATCTTTTTAGATGAGATTGGTGACATGAGCTTACAAATGCAAGTTAAGCTCCTTCGTGTTCTTCAAGAAAAAGAAGTTGAGCCAGTTGGGTCAACCAAATCTTTTCCCTTAGATGTAAGAGTCATAACCGCAACGAATCGACCACTTGAAGAACTTATTCAAACAAATGATTTCCGAAGTGATCTTTATTATCGAATTAGTGTGATCCCTTTACATATCCCTGCTTTACGTGAACGGATGGAGGATCTTGAGACACTTGTACGCCATTTTATTAAAAAAGTATCGATCCGCACTGGAAAACGAATTTCAATGATTCAAGAGGATGTTATGGAAACCTTACAACACTATCACTGGCAAGGAAATATTAGAGAATTAGAAAACATTATTGAGGCATCTATTCATCTAGCAAAAACAGATGTGATAACACTTGAATCAATTCCAGACTATATTAAAAAGCCTGCTGTAATTTCTCATAAAGACGCTACGTTGAAGGAAATGTTGCACGATGCTGAGAAAAATATTATTCTAGCTACCATTAAAAAGAACAACGGTGACAAACGAAAAGCTGCCTATTCACTTGGCATAAGTAAGTCAAGCATCTATGAAAAAATCCATAAATATCGGCTTGATTGATTAAAGTAGTCCGAAAAACTGGAATGCAGTCCATGATTATGGACTGTTCTTTTTTTGTTGATGGTAATGCTAATTATCTATATGGACAAATTCATTCTGTTTAAGGAATTCCAGGAAATTGGAATGATCTTCATAGAAGGATGAATATTTATTGAGGAAAGAACGTATTCCTTCAATGAACTTTATTTTTTATCTGAGTCAAACCTTGCCCTTAATGCCTGCCTTAGCTAATCTAACCGCATTGGCCTTGCATGGTTTTCACTTGGGTTTTAAATATTGGCACGAGTCTTGCTTTCCTTATTTATGAAAAGGAGAAAGGAGGAACAAAACTTCATGAAACATATGTTTTATTCATTTAAAGAAGCTGTTCAAGGCATTCATAATGGAGCAACCATTATGGTAGGAGGTTTTGGTCTTTGTGGAATTCCAGAAAATTTAATCGGTGCATTAGTGGAATCTGGAGTGAAAGATTTAACGGTTATCTCAAACAACTGTGGAGTTGATGAATGGGGACTTGGATTACTTTTAAAAAATAAGCAAATAAAAAAGATGATTGCCTCGTACGTTGGTGAAAACAAAGAATTTGAGAGACAGGTTTTAGCACAGGAAATTGAAGTTGAACTTATTCCTCAGGGTACTTTAGCTGAAAGAATTAGAGCTGGCGGAGCTGGTATTCCTGCATTTTATACACCGGCCGGCGTTGGAACACCTATTGCAGAAGGGAGAGAGGTTCGAACATTTAATGGTAAAGATTATTTATTAGAGACTGCTCTTCAAGCAGACTTTAGTTTAATAAGAGCATGGCGCGGGGATCGGATGGGGAATTTGCAATATAATAAAACCGCCCAAAACTTCAATCCCATGATTGCTGCTGCTGGAAAAGTAACAATTGCAGAGATCGAAGAGTTAACTGAAATCGGAGAAATTGAACCACACCATATTCATACACCTAGTATTTATGTACAGCATCTTATAATTGGTCAACAGGAAAAAAGAATTGAAAGAAGAACGATTCGAAAGGAGGAGATCTCATCATGAATCAAGAGAATGTCCGTCAAAAAATCGCTCGACGTGCTGAACAAGAAATTGTAAGCGGTTACTATGTCAATCTAGGAATTGGTATGCCAACATTAGTTGCAAATTATATTCAATCAAATAAACAAGTAGTCCTGCAATCTGAAAATGGATTGCTAGGAATTGGGCCTTATCCACGTCAGCAAGAAATAGATCCAGATTTAATTAATGCCGGAAAAGAGACCGTTACCGCGATCCCGGGTGCAAGTTATTTTCATAGCGCAGAATCATTTGCAATGATCCGTGGCGGACATATTGATCTAGCGATTCTTGGAGGAATGGAAGTTTCAGAGACGGGTGATTTAGCAAATTGGATGATTCCAGGAAAGATGATTAAGGGCATGGGAGGTGCAATGGATCTTGTCAATGGGGCAAAAAAGATTGTTGTCATTATGGAGCATGTTTCTAAAAATGGCAAATCAAAAATTGTAAAACAATGCAGCTTGCCATTGACAGGCAAGGCAGTTGTTGACCGAATTATTACTGATCGTGCTGTTATCGATGTAACGAAAGATGGGTTAGTTTTAAGAGAGGTACTGACACGTTTTTCGATTGAGGAAGTATTACACTCTACCGAAGCGCCTTTGCTAGTTTGTGAGAATGTAAAAGTTTCATCATCTTCTTAGTAATAGCCAAATAAGGGGGATTCATATGTTAAGTATGGTTGGATTAATTGGTGGTTTAGCCCTATTAATTTTTTTAACAATGAGAGGTATGAATCTATTAGTTGCTGGTCCACTTTGTGCTTTATTTGTAGCCGTATTTAGTGGTTTGCCGCTTTTTCCACAGCTAGTCGGTGAAGGTGAAGCAAATTTAGTAGGGAATTATATGACCGGTTTTTCTGGGTTTATTGCTTCCTGGTATTTAATGTTTCTACTTGGTGCAATCTTCGGGAAAGTAATGGAAGATAGCGGTGCTGCTGATAGTGTATCGAAATGGATTGTTGAAAAGCTCGGTATGAAGAGAGCGGTTCTAGCCATTGTCATTGCGTGTGCGGTTTTAACGTATGGGGGTGTAAGTTTATTTGTTGTTGCATTTTCTGTTTATCCGATGGCAGTTAGTTTATTTAGGCAGGCAGACCTGCCTCGGCGTTTTATACCTGCTGCACTAGCATTTGGTTCTGTTACGTTTACGATGACTTCTGCAGGTTCTCCTGAAATTCAAAACTGGATTCCAATTGAATATTTAGGTACGACGCCATATGCAGGTTGGGAAGTAAGCTTAATTGTCGCTGTGTTTATGATGGTTTTCGGATATTGGTGGTTAAGAAGAATGATTACAAAAGCGGTTGCGCGAGGAGAAAAATTTGTAGCACGTGAAAATGATCCAGTTAACGAAGAGAAGTCTCTGCCAAATCCATTTACAGGGTTAATCCCACTTTTGGTTGTACTTATTATTTCGTTTATTTTCCATGATTCCTTACAGCAATCTTCGTTAATTATCGCTTTGCTTGGCGGTGTGATTGCAACCTATTTATTAAATCGCAAGTATTTTAAATCGTTTTGGAATGCCGTTTCAGAAGGGACGCTTGGTGCCCTTGTAGCTCTTGGAAACACAGCAGCTGTTGTCGGGTTTGGTGGAGTTGCAAAAGCTGTTCCAGCATTTGAGGTAGCCGTAAATGCAATGACAAGCATTCCGGGTAGTCCGCTTATTGGTGGTGCCATCGCGGTCAGCGTGATTGCGGGTATGACAGGTTCATCATCAGGCGGTCAGGCAATTGCGCTGCCGCTACTTGCTCCTCATTATATGGATATGGGTGTGAACCCAGAAGCATTGCACCGTGTTGTATCAATCTCATCTGGTGCATTAGACTCCTTACCACATAATGGCTATGTTGTTACAACCGTACGTGCGATTTGTGGTGAATCACATCAGGATGCATATAATCCTGTGGGTGCCCTAACAGTTATTGTTCCAGGCTTAGGCGTTGTTTTGGCAATTATTCTCTTCTCATTTGGACTCGGGATTTAAAACGGAGGGTGGTTAAAGTGGTTCAAGCGCAGGTTGTACTTATAACTGGAGCTGCACAGGGGATTGGTTTTGAACTAGCAAAGGCATTTGCGGAGGTTGGAGCAAAGGTTGTCTTAACAGATTTACATGAAGAACAAGTTGTACAAAGTGCAAATTCGTTAAAAATGGCTGGATTCGATGTTAGAGGTTTAAAATGTGATGTGACAAACGAACAAGAAATCATCAAAACAGTAAAACAAACAGAAGCCGCATACGGACGTATTGATATCCTTATAAATAATGCAGGTTTACAGCATGTAGCACACATTGAAGAATTTCCTACTGAAAAATACGAACTGCTCGTAAAAGTGATGCTTATAGCACCATTTATTGCAACAAAACATATCTTTCCAATAATGAAGAAACAACAATTTGGCAGGATCTTAAACATGGCTTCAATAAATGGTTTAATTGGTTTTGCAGGAAAGGCAGCCTATAATAGTGCAAAACATGGGGTCATCGGCTTAACGAAGGTAGCGGCACTAGAAGGTGCAGAGCATGGTATAACTGTCAATGCCCTCTGTCCGGGATATGTTGACACACCACTTGTCCGCAACCAGTTTGAAGATTTAGCCAAAACAAGAAATATCCCCGTCGAAAACGTATTAGAGGAAGTATTATATCCGCTTATTCCACAAAAAAGGCTATTATCAGTTAGGGAAATTGCTGACTATGCAATCTTTTTAGCAAGTACGAAAGCTAAAGGCGTTACTGGTCAGGCAATTGTGATGGATGGAGGATACACTGTTCAATAATTAACAATAAAAGAAAAGACTTGTGATGGTTGCAAGTCTTTTCTTTTTTGAGGACAATGAAAAAACAAAATGGAAGGTTAACAGTGAGCAGTGATTTAATTTATTTTTATTATTTATCTCTGGGGAACATTTAGTTTAGTTTAATGAGCAAAAAAGGAGACCAACATGGAGTACTGTTTATTTTAGGAGTGTCTTATGTATCATGATCTGTGGGCAATTCTCACCATATTGCCTACCTTGCTTACGGGAATGGTGTTTGTTATTTCTCTTTTAATATATGGCTTATAGTTAGTATTGTTGCAGAAAAAGAATAACGTCTCATACCAAGTAATCGTGCGTGAATCTTCCATACAAAATAACCGGATCTTTTTTCTACTTATTAAAATGTCTTGCGTTAACGACATGTTTACTTGCATATCCCGACAAATTTATATAAAATAAGCTTAAATCTATATACTAAATGAACGGAGATAAGGAGTAGTAATTTGCAAAGATCGTACAGAGAGTTGACGGCTGGTGTGAGTCGACCGAGATTTGCAGATGAACTCACCTTTGAGTTACAAATGTGAAAGCCTATTTTGGTTAAGTAATATTTGTCGGCTATCCACGTTACGGATATCAAAGTGGGCATGTCGCTATGCCAAAGTTGGGTGGTACCACGGGAAATTAACCTCTCGTCCCTATTTGGGATGGGGGGTTTTTCTTATCGTTTTTTAAAATCAATCCCCTGATTGACCGCACGACTCCAGCGAAAAGCAAACATGGCCTTGTAAGTGCAGTCAATACGATATGCCTTTCTAAAATAATTTCTTCGGAGCTGATATAGTTCCCTGAGATTTAAATTGTTGAACTTACTTTGATCCGTTCAAAATGCGGTTAATACTATAAATATACATAAGAATTGCTTTAAGGAGGAAAACAGATGAGCTTCAGTCATCAACAGATTGAAAAAAAATGGCAAGATTATTGGTTGGAAAATAAAACATTTAAAACAACAGAGGACATGGAAAAGCCTAAATTTTACGCGCTTGACATGTTCCCATATCCATCAGGTGCGGGGTTACACGTTGGACATCCTGAAGGATATACGGCAACAGATATTTTATCCCGTATGAAACGCATGCAAGGCTTTAATGTTCTGCATCCAATGGGATGGGATGCATTTGGACTACCAGCTGAGCAATATGCACTTGATACTGGAAATGATCCTGCTGAATTTACCAAGCATAATATTGATAACTTTAGAAGACAAATTCAGTCATTAGGATTTTCATATGATTGGGATCGTGAAGTAAACACAACAGATCCTGAGTATTACAAATGGACACAATGGATCTTTTTACAACTATATAAAAAGGGCTTGGCATATGTCGACGAGGTACCTGTTAACTGGTGTCCTGCATTAGGAACGGTTCTAGCAAACGAAGAGGTTATTGATGGAAAAAGTGAGCGTGGCGGTCACCCGGTTGAACGTCGGCCAATGAAGCAATGGATGCTTAAAATAACGGCTTATGCAGACCGTCTCCTTGAAGACCTTGAGGAGTTGGATTGGCCTGAAAGCATTAAAGATATGCAGCGCAATTGGATTGGCCGTTCTGAAGGAGCACATGTAAATTTTGAGATTGATGGTTATGATGAAAGCTTTACTGTATTTACAACACGTCCTGATACTTTATTTGGTGCTACATATGCAGTATTAGCACCAGAACATTCATTTGTTGAGAAAATAACAACAGTTGAACAAAAGGATGCTGTAGATGCTTATATTAATGAAATTAAACATAAGAGTGACCTAGAGCGTACAGAGCTTTCTAAAGAAAAAACAGGTGTTTTTACAGGTGCATTCGCGATTAATCCAGTTAATGGCGAAAAGATGCCGATTTGGATTGCTGATTATGTTCTTGTAACGTATGGAACTGGCGCAATTATGGCAGTACCTGCACATGATGAGCGTGACTATGAATTCGCACAAAAATTTGACCTGCCAATTAAAGAAGTTGTTAGCGGTGGAGACGTGACAAAAGAAGCGTACACTGGTGACGGAGAACATGTAAATTCTGATTTCTTAAACGGTCTTGGGAAACAAGAAGCAATTGAAAATATGATCACTTGGCTTGAAACGAACAAAAAGGGTGAGAAGAAAGTCACTTACAGACTGCGCGACTGGTTATTTAGCCGTCAACGTTATTGGGGGGAGCCAATTCCAATCATCCATTGGGAAGATGGCACAATGTCTGCAGTTCCAGAAGAAGAGCTTCCACTTGTTTTACCGAAAACAACGGAAATTAGGCCATCAGGTACAGGAGAATCACCACTAGCGATCATTGAAGATTTTGTAAGTGTTGTTGACCCTGAAACAGGCAAAAAGGGTCGTCGCGAAACGAATACAATGCCGCAATGGGCTGGAAGCTGCTGGTACTACCTGCGTTATATTGATCCTAAAAACAACGAAGCACTTGCTGATGATGCGAAATTAAAGCAATGGCTGCCTGTTGATATTTATATTGGTGGAGCTGAGCACGCTGTTCTTCACTTACTATATGCGCGATTCTGGCATAAATTTTTATACGATATCGGTGTAGTTCCAACGAAAGAGCCATTCCAAAAACTATTTAACCAAGGTATGATCCTAGGGGAAAATAACGAAAAAATGAGTAAATCTAAAGGTAATGTTGTAAACCCAGATGAAATTGTTGAGTCACATGGGGCTGATACACTACGTCTGTATGAAATGTTCATGGGACCTTTAGAAGCTTCAATCGCTTGGTCAACAACAGGCCTTGATGGAGCTAGACGTTTCCTTGATCGGATTTGGCGCTTATTTATCGAAGATAATGGTGAACTAAGTCCTAAAGTAGTCAAAGAATCAAGTGAATCACTTGAAAGAGTTTACCACCAAACAGTGAAAAAGGTAACGGAAGATCTTGAAGGATTACGTTTTAATACAGCCATCTCACAATTAATGGTCTTTATTAATGAAGCATATAAAGCAACAGTACTTCCTAAAGAATATGTTGAAGGATTTGTGAAATTATTATCTCCGATTGCTCCTCACTTAGCAGAAGAGCTTTGGGCAAAACTTGGTCACAACACAACAATTTCGTATGAAGCTTGGCCTGCATTCGATGATGCAAAACTCGTTGAAAACGAAGTTGAAATTGTTGTTCAAGTAAACGGTAAAGTCCGTGCTAAAATACTAGTGGCAAAAGATGTAACAAAAGAACAGCTAGAGCCACTTGCTCTTGAAGATGATCGTGTAAAAGAGCATATTGAAGGAAAAACAATTCGCAAAGTAATTGCAGTACCAGGGAAACTTGTAAATATTGTTGCAAATTAATTGTCTAAAAAACGGCCGACTTGTGAGTATGCTACATACTTGCAGGTCTTTTTTTTTTTTTGGTTGCATTCATAAAAGGTAGTTTTAATAATGAGGTTTTCATGCTATATGGTTTGAAATTTGGTGATTATTTGGCGGAAATTCAACCAAGGAAAGGAAAAATGAATGACATTAGACAAAGTATCACTATCTCTAGTCCTCAAAACTAGAATCCTGCACAGTTAATTTGATATAATGCAGGTATTAAAACTGAAAGGGTGTACAGGATGTACGAAATGAAAGAAATTTCACCTGAAGAGATTCAAAAAAAACTTGTAAATGGTGAAAATGTTGAGTTAATAGATGTTCGTGAGGATGATGAGGTAGAAACAGGAATGATCCCTCAAGCGAGACATATTCGCATGAATGATATTCCTGAACAATTAGATGCCATTGATAAAGACAAAGAAACAATCTTTATTTGCCGATCTGGAGCACGTAGTGGAAATGTATGTGCGTACTTACAAGAAAAAGGGTATAACGTCATTAACATGGCAGGTGGAATGTTAGAATATAAAGGTGAGACAAAACCAAAAAGTGAATTAGGAAAATAAAAAAAGGAGTCTGACTGTCCAAGCGGGCATTCAGACTTTAAATATGATCTATTCTCGATACATAATAAGTGCAGAAAAGCAATAAAGTTGGTCACCATCCCTGTCAGTTGTTACAGCCACGCTATATTTAATATTTTTTACTTGATTTTCTTTCAGCTCAGCTAAAAAATGATTAATTTCATCCTCTAAATCTTTTTCATGCTCTTCATCAAAAACGGCTACTTTTAACATAAGCTCACTTCCTTTTATTAAGTTAGTAAACTGTATTCAATATTGCTAGAATTATGACAAGTAATTCTCTTAAATACACAACAAAAAATCATAGTAGTTGGTAGATTTAATAATAAAAAACACAAATAAACACCAAGAAAAAATTCCTGGTGTTAGGCGGGAACCTGTTATTTTATTGATGATAAGTTCAATTGATAGGGTATCAAATAGCCCTAGGCTTTAGAATAAATTCCAGCATTCATTCCTGCCAGCCTGCCTGTAACGAATGCTGACGTAATATTATATCCACCTGTATACCCATGGATATCAAGAATCTCGCCGCAAAAATAAAGACCATTTTTCAATTTTGACGACATCTCACGGGGATGAATTTCTTTAACTGAAACACCGCCGCCTGTTACAAACGCCTTCTCGATTGAGAGAGTACCGTGAACTTTGAACTGAAATTGTTTGCAATCTCTTACAAACGACCGCAGCTTTTCATTTGAAAGATTATCGTATGTTACGAGAGGATCAATTTCATTTTTCTCAAGTAAAAACAATAAATATCTTTCAGGTAATAAACCTTTGATAACGTTTTTTATTGCTTTTTTCGCATCCTGTTTTAAATCCGTAACAATTGTTTGAAAAAGCTGTTCTTCATTTGTATCAGGTACAGCATCAATACTTACAGTAACTGCATTTGTCTTAAATTTCTTCATAGCCTTCACAACAAATTGACTGCATCTTAAAACAGCTGGACCTGAAATTCCAAAATGGGTGAAGATCATATCCATTTTGTGAGTAATGATTGGTTTCCCTTTTGGATTTAATACACTTAAAGCAACATCTCGTAGTGATAGCCCTTGCAATGTTTTGTTCTGGATAAAAGGTTCATTCGAGGTTACAGGTACCTCAGTTGGAAAAAGCTCTGTTATCGTATGTCCTGCATTCTCAGCCCAAGCATAACCGTCACCGGTACTTCCGGTTTGTGGGACACTTTTTCCGCCAACAGCGATGACAACAGCGGATGTCTGTATTGTTTCTCCACTTCTAAGCTTAATGCCAAGGACTTTCTCATCGTCATATAATACGTCTTGCACAGGCTCATTTGTGCGAATCTCCACGTTTAATTGCTTTAGCTCTTTAAGAAGTGCATCAACAACTGATTGTGCTTTATCTGTTACTGGGAACATACGGCCGTGATCTTCTTCCTTCAGCTTTATACCGAGATTTTCAAAAAATGAAATAATGTCTTCATTACTAAATTCAGAGAAAGCACTATATAGAAACCGTCCATTTCCTGGAATATGCTTAATAATTTCGTCTATTGGCAGTCTGTTCGTCACATTGCAACGACCACCACCAGAAATAGCAAGTTTTCTTCCTAACTTATCTCCTTTATCAACTAGGAGGACACGGGCTCCTTGCTGACCCGCAGCAATGGCCGCCATTAAACCTGATGGACCACCGCCAATTACTAATACATCATACTTCATCATTTATTCACAACCTTTATCTCTTGGTCTGCTCCTCATATTATAGCGGAAGATGGAAAAAAGCAAAAAAATAATTTTGGAGGAAACGGGACGAATCCGCTAGATCTTGCAAATAAGAGTAGGATAGTGAAGACTGGCTTAACTTCAATATCTTAAAAACAGGCTTGTTTTCTGTAAGAAATCGAGTTTTCAGGATTTCACATATGTTTGTTATATACTGATAGACAAACTGTGGAATAAGCTTAGGTTTGTGGTAAAATAGAAAAGTTGAATCTTCATAGAGAAGAATGGTGAACTAAAATCATGTCAAATAATTTATTAAGAGGAACGTTTGTTTTAACGTTAGGTACATATCTATCGAGAATATTAGGGATGATTTATATTATTCCATTTGCAGCAATGATTGGAACAGAAGGTGGGGCTTTGTACCAAACAGGGTATGCCCAATATGCAATCTTTCTAAGTATTGCAACAGCTGGTTTTCCAGCTGCTGTATCTAAATTTGTATCAAAATACAATGCAATCGGTGATTATCAAACGAGCAGGCGAATGTTTAAAGCTGGAATAGTGGTGATGCTTGCAACTGGTTTTATAGCATTTGCACTGTTATATTTTTTCGCTCCATTTCTTGCAAAAAGTGCACTTACAGAAAGTACGCAAAGCAGTATAACGATTGATGATGCGATTTTAGTCATTCGAATGGTTAGTATAGCCCTTATTGTTGTGCCATTAATGAGTTTAATTCGCGGTTTTTTTCAAGGACATCAATCAATGGGACCGACTGCTGTCTCACAAGTTATTGAGCAGCTTGTTAGGATTGTTTTTTTACTAGGAGCAACCTATCTCATTATAAATGTTTTAAAGGGCGGTATGGTTTTAGCAGTTGGATATGCAACATTTGCTGCTTTTGTTGGAGCTATCGGTGGTATGCTTGTCCTTATTTATTATTGGATGAAGCGTAAGCATACATTATTAGCTTTACAAGAAAATAAAGTGATAACCCAGCAGAAACCTCTTAGTGAAATGTTTAAAGAAGTATTTAGCTATGCAGGCCCATTCGTGTTTGTTGGCTTAGCAATACCAATTTATAATTATATTGATACGAATACATTTAATCGCTCAATGTATGATGCAGGGTATTCAGAGAATGTTACGATCGCAATGTTTAGTGTATTGCTTCTTTACGTTCCGAAGCTTGTTATGATACCAGTATCATTAGCAACAGCATTTGGATTAACCCTTATTCCTTCAATCACAGATTCATTTACAAATAATAATCGCGCATTATTACATAAACAAATTGATCAAACATTTCAAATCATTATGTTGTTAACATTACCTGCTGTGGTAGGCATGTCTGTGTTGGCAGGACCTGCTTATACGATATTTTATTATGGTAATTCCGAAGATATCGGGACATCGATTTTAATGTGGTATGCCCCTGTTGCACTACTATTCTCACTATTTACAGTCAATGCGGCAATACTACAAGGAATTAATAAGCAAAAGCTGGCTGTTATTAGTCTTGTAATAGGTATCATTGTAAAGCTAGCACTGAATACACCACTTATTCAAATGTTTCAAGGAGTAGGCTCTATTCTTGCTACAGCAGCTGGATATACGGTTTCATTACTTTACGGATTTGCAATGATAAAACGTCATTCGGGATACTCGTTTAGGCTGTTTATTAAACGAACAATTCTAATGACAATCTTAACAATATTTATGGGGCTCACTGTTTCAGTCTTTCATTCGATCTTAAGTATATTTATTAATTATCAGGATGGAATGATTGAGTCAGCTATTGTTGTTGGTGCTTCAGTAGTTGTGGGCGGTGCTGTATATATATACTTAGCTTACAGATCTCATTTGTTAGAAAAAGTTTTAGGTAATCGTTTAAAACGATTCCTGCCCGGCAGTCGTGCGAATGGCTAGGTTATAAAATAGGCAAACAGGAAAATATAGTAATGGTTAAAGCTCGGTGTAAGCCGGGTTTTTTTCATAAATGATATTAAAGAACGTTGGTGGAAGTAATGAGAATTGATAAATTATTAGCAAATATAGGGTTTGGAAGTCGTAAAGATGTTAAGAAGATGTTGAAAACCGGTGTTGTAAAAGCTGATGGTGAGATCATCAAAGATCCAAAAACACATGTTAATCCTGAGGAACAGAATGTAACAGTGAACGGGGAAAAAATTGAATACAAAGAATTTGTTTATTTACTAATGAACAAGCCTGCCGGATACTTATCAGCTACTGAAGATGAGTTCCAAGAAACAGTACTTGATTTGCTAGAAATGGAAGATGCTGTTTATCAGCCTTTCCCTGTTGGAAGGCTTGATAAAGATACAGAAGGGCTATTACTGTTAACAAATGATGGTCAGCTTTCACATCAATTGTTATCTCCTAAAAAGCATGTACCTAAAACGTATTTTGCTGTCATATTAGGTGAGGTGACTGAAGAAGATAGTAAAGCATTTAGTAAGGGCGTTGAGTTAGACGACGGTTATGTGACTAAGCCGGCTAAGCTTGAAATATTATCCTCAGGTAATCAATCAACGATACATATTACGATTACAGAGGGAAAATACCATCAAGTAAAACGAATGTTTGAAGCAGTCGGAAAAAAAGTTACATATTTGAAAAGAATTTCAATGGGGCCAATAATTTTAGATGAAGAGGAATTAAAAATAGGTGAATATCGTGAATTAACTGAGGATGAGATTGAAGCATTAAGACAAGCCCAACCAATTGATTTATAAAAAAATCTTTGTCAGCCCCGATGTGCACAATCCGGCATAAATTAGTGCCCTACTTGGTTTTCCAGTACTTGTTGTCATTTGCTACGGGGCTATAGGCGCTTAATTAAACGATTATAAAGTATACTTTCATCTCAAAAAAGAGGAACCTTCAATTGAAGGTTCTTTATGTATAATCTGTTATTTTCACGTTCATTTCTTACGAAGTCAATTTAACTTTTTTCTTTGTAGTGGCCCATTTACCTCTTGTTGGGCTGTGAACCAAATCGTTATACGCTAACACATTTAAATCTCTTTGTATTGTTCTCGGAGTAATACCAAATTCATCAACAAGTTGCTGTGTGGTCACAGTTCCCCTTTCATTAATAAACATGTAGACTGATTTGATTCTGGTTAGCATACGGTTTGTTGAAGGTTTCAAAAAACCACTCCTTATCGTTTGATCGTACCTGGCAATGCCTACTACAACCTTTCGATGACTGCAACTTCAGATTTCACTTCGTACATATATTTAATGATACGGTAAACGCTACAACAATATCTTACACGATTTCGACACTAACAATCCAGAAAAAAGATTAAATTTACATAATATTAACATTTTTGTCTTAAAAAATATCTACTTTTTCTATCTTTAGATTTTGAGTCGATTTCACAACGTTCATTAACTAAATACATCACCCACCTTATTTCAATCGTCTTCATCGAATCGATGATGTTCTCCGTGGTTCAGCAAGCTCAATTTCTAATTTCCCGGATATTTCTTCATAAACACGCGTGTACTTTGCACAATAAATCTATATGATGTTTATTCTGAATAGTATGACAATAAACTCAAAAATTATGAATCTTTTTCTTTATATGATCTTATCAAAGGAGAATGAGGGGAAACAAAATGGCTATTTTTCCAACTAATGATGTGAGCACTTGATTCATCAAGTATCTTATTAATATTTCCTTTAACGAATCATTTTATGTTTTGTGTGTTTCTTTTGTTTGCGATATATCTATATTATTATTAAAGCAACTAAATATCCTGCATGTAGTATTTGTATGACAGGAGAGTCAACTTGGTAAATGATTTTTCTATGGCAGATAGAGCTTTCATTTTTAAAAGTTGCCTTTTCAATGGTATGCTTATTTATACATTTTATTTACACATATAGGTAATCGGAGGGGAAATGGTTTGATTATTTTAAAAAGTAAACGAGAAATAGAATTAATGCAAAAAGCAGGTCAATTATTGGCAAATTGTCATAAAGAGATCGCAAAAAAAATAAAACCTGGTGTAACAACTTTGGAAATAGATCATTTTGTTGAATCGTATTTAAAAAAGCATGGCGCAACAGCTGAACAAAAGGGATATAAAGGTTACCAATACGCTACATGTGCTTCGATAAATGATGAAATCTGCCACGGGTTTCCGCGAAATACCCCGTTAAAAAATGGTGACATTGTCACAATTGATATGGTGGTAAATTTAAATGGTGCCCTTGCAGATTCTGCCTGGACATATGCTGTTGGTGATGTTTCATCTGAAACTCTCCGATTGCTACAGGTGACAAAAGAATCCTTATATCGAGCAATCGAAAAAGCAAAAGTAGGGACTCGACTAGGTGATATTGGTCATGCCATTCAGTCTTATGTTGAGGGAGAAGGATTTTCGGTCGTTAGAGATTTTACTGGTCATGGAATCGGCAGATCCATACATGAACCCCCAACCATCCTTCATTACGGAGAACCAAACAGAGGTTTACGATTAAAAGAAGGAATGGTCATCACGATCGAACCAATGGTGAATGTTGGTGCATGGCAATCAAAGATGGATGATAATGGTTGGACGGCAAGAACGATTGACGGGAAATTATCTGCACAATTTGAGCATACCATTGCAATTACAAAGGATGGTCCAATTGTATTAACAAAGCAATAATTCATTTATCTTTCTCATGATTATATATATAACTTAAAAATAAGAAACAACCTTACATTTTTATGTTAAAGGTTGTTTTTTTATTGATTTTTAGTCATTACTCCTACTTGCTGAGAATGCGGAAAATAGTAAATTTTCAGAAATTACGTTAGATAATATAACAATAAATGTGAATTTTCTTGATGCTAATAGTATATTAAAAACAAATCAATAGGAAGGGAAGGAAAAATATGAAACTGATGTCGATCAATAACTTAATTAAAAATACCTCATGTAGCCTCGAAATAATCTATCTGTACCTGCTTTTCTTTCTAGTAGAGTTAGAAACGATTACTGAGAATCTAATTAAAATTAGGTAGCTATGTTTGTAACATTACTCTCTTAAGAAAGAGTGAATAAATAAATATCCCCAATTTTGAAAATTTCCTATGATGGTTTTAATAAAGTCAGTCTAAATGATAGAAGGAAAAAAGGAGAACGACAATAAGTCGTCCTCCTTTTAGTTAATGTCCACCTATAAATACAAGTTGTATGAAAAATAGAATAGCGAAAATATAAACGAAGAGATGAACTTCTTTCCATTTACCTTTTGCAATCTTCATTAATGGATATGAAATAAAACCAAGAGCAATACCAGTAGCAATACTTGATGTTAAGGGCATTGTTAATACAACAAGAAAGGCAGGGAATGCTTCATCAAGTTCTTTCCAGTTAATCTCTGCGATAGATCCCATCATTAAGCTACCAACAATAATTAAGGCAGGGGCAGTAATGGCTGAAATGCCAGAAACTGCACCAATTAAGGGACTGAAGAAAAGTGTTAATCCAAACAGGATAGAAACTGTTACAGTAGTTAATCCTGTTCTTCCACCTGCAGCAACACCTGCAGATGACTCAATATATGCACTGGTAGGACTTGTCCCAAACATAGCTCCCACCGTTGTAGCAGCTGAATCAGCTAATAAAGCAGTACGAGCCTTCGGAAGTTCATTCCCTCTCATTAATCCTGCCTGTTGTGCAACACCGATCATTGTCCCTGTTGTATCAAAAATGGTTACCATTAGAAATGAAAAGACGACAGTATATAATCCGTGTGTGATCACATCTCCAAAAGCAGTGAAAGGATTTGCGATAATAATCCCTTCTGGGAGGCTAGGTAGAGAAACGAAGCCATCTTTAAATTCTAGTTGTCCTGTAAAAAAGGCAATAATCCCTGTAATAATCATTCCAATGAATAATGCACCAGGTATATTCATCGTCATTAGCACTAAAGTTGCGGCAAGACCAAAGATAGCTAATACAACTGGTGGTGAAGAAAGGTCCCCTAAAGCTACTAGGTTTGTAGGATCTGCCGTTACAATCCCAGTTAAGCGAAGACCAATAAAAGCAATAAATAGACCAATTCCAGCTGTTATACCATGCTTTAGATTATTAGGAATAGCTTCTATTAGCTTTTTGCGGAAAGGTGTTAATGATAATAGAATGAAAATGATTCCAGCAACAAAAACAGCAGAAAAAGCTGTTGTATAGGAAATATTTTCATTTGCTCCGACAACTGAATAGGCAAAATAAGCGTTTAAACCCATTCCTGGGGCAATTGCAATTGGATAATTAGCTGATAAGGCCATCCAGAGTGTACCTATAATTGTTGCAATAATTGTTGCAGTAAATACTTGATCAAAAGGTACTCCTGCATCTGCTAAAATAATCGGGTTAACGACGACAATATAAACCATTGTTAAGAAAGTCGTAAGTCCTGCAATCATCTCAGTTCTTACGTTCGTATTGTTTTCAGTTAATTTAAACATATGTACCTCCAGTTTTTTACGAACATTGATTCAAAACCTTTCTAATATTATTCGTTTTTTATTTATATTGCAATAGTTTTTTTGAAAATTAATCATCGTTCAATCCTTTAAAACTGGATTTGCATGTGAATGATTGATTATCCTATTATATTATGTGTTTTGAGCAGGTAAATTAAATATAGAAGAAAACATTCAAACTTTAATCTAGCTGGTGTGTTTGGTATGTTAATAAAGTATAGAAAAATTTTCATGATAGGAGGAGGCTGCATAATGAATTGGAAAGCTGAAGTAGAAAAAAGAAAAGACGATATCATAAAGGATACACAAGCTTATCTTAGAATAAAAAGTGTCTTAGACGAAGACACAGTATCTCAGGTTGCTCCATTTGGTGAAGGAATAAATGAAGCATTCCTTCATTTATTACAATTAGGTGAAGATTCTGGTTTTACGGTTAAAAATCTTGATGGGTATGCTGGTCATATAGAATTAACGGGAAGCAGCGATGAAATTGTAGGTGTTCTTTGTCATGTTGATGTTGTTCCTGAAGGTGATGGTTGGACTAGTGATCCTTACGGAGCGGAAATAAGAGACGGTAAGATTTTTGCTCGCGGAGCGTTAGACGACAAGGGTCCAACGATTGCTGCCTTATATGCGATGAAAATTGTAAAAGATCTTGCAGAACCTTTAACGAAAAATGTACGTATGATCATTGGGACAGATGAGGAAAGTGAATGGCGTTGTGTTGATCATTATTTTAAACTTGAAAAAATGCCAACTGTAGGATTTGCACCAGATGCAGACTTCCCGATCATTTTTGCTGAGAAAGGCATTATTGATGCTACATTCATACAAACACCAATACCTTCTAATAAAAAAGGAAATGTTATGCTTCACTCCTTTCATTCGGGAAGACGTTTTAACATGGTTCCTGATTTTGCAGAAGCGACGATAACAATTACAACTAATGATCATTCAGATGTTTCTCAATTATTTAAAGAATACATAAATGAAACGAAATCGAAAGGCAATTATCAGTTTGAAGGTGAAAGGCTTAAATTAACAATTGAGGGCATTTCAGCACATGCAATGGAACCGAATAATGGCAGAAATGCAGGTATTTTATTGGCGGGATTTTTAAATAAGCTTAAACTAGATTCACAAGGTCTGCATTATATTAATATGATTGTTGATGTATTCGAAGGGGATACACGCGGGAAAAATCTTAATATTGCCTATTCTGATGAAATCAGTGGAGAGTTAACTGTAAATCTTGGTGTGATGTCATACACTGAAGCGTCAGGTGGCCAATTAGGAATTAATATTCGTTTTCCGGTTACAGGGAATGCAGATCAAATCAAAAAGGGCTTTTCAAATCTAAAGGGTTTTAAAATAAAAACATTTGAAGTTTCAGAACCACATCATGTTGATAAAAAGCATCCTCTGATACAAACGTTGCAAAAAGTATATGAAGAGCAAACAGGCGAAAAGGCTGAACTAATTTCAATCGGAGGCGGAACTTATGCTAGATCTCTCGAAGCAGGTGTTGCATTTGGGCCTCTATTTCCAGGAAGACCAGATATTGCCCATCAAAAGGATGAATATATGATAATTGAAGATCTTTTAAAAGCAACTGCGATTTATGCTCAAGCCATCTATGAACTAGCAAAATAATGTTTTGAAAAGAAATCTTTCTTTTCTCACATAATAAATTTGGTACACCACAAGAACCAAACTAAAGATGACTTGAATTTTTGTGTCTTCAAATTCAGTTATAGTCAAACTAGTATGAAAGAAATAATTTTCAATTGCAATAAATAATAATATTAGGAGTCAATCATGACAATAATTGATAAATTAAAACTAAATAAGTATACAAATATGGCTATAATCAATCAACCGAGCGACTATGATATTTTTCCTAAAAACATGACTTCTCTATCTAAAGATCATGATGCCATTTTTATTTTTGTTAAAACAATTGATGAAATGATTACCCATACACAATTTATCATGAATAATGATCAAGTGTTACTTGAGAAAGGCTATCTATTTTTCGCATACCCTAAAAAAGGAAATACTCGCTATGATACATTTGTTCACAGAGATGAAATATTTCCAGCAATGAAAGTTGGGGAGGATGGGTATGTTGGAACTAGCGATATTAAGTTTGCGCGTATGGTAAGCATGGATGATGTCTTTACTGTTGTTGGCTTAAAGCGTGAAAAAAAGAAAGAAAAGAAAATGACGGCTGCGAGCCAATGTGTTGCAGATTATGAGGACAATGTTAAAGATATTGAAGCACTATTAGCCGATCATCCAAATGAGCTTAAGTTTTATCAAAGTTTAACACCGGGCTATCAAAAGGACTGGGCACGTTACATATTTTCGGCAAAGCAACAACAGACACGTGATAAGCGTCACATACAAATGGTTGATATCCTGTCTCAGGAATATAAAACACTTGATTTGTACCGTCAGAAGAAGAAATAATCACTCGGTCATAATTAATACGGCAACTTTCGAGGATTGCTGTAAGTTGAATTGCATATGCAACATAAAAAGGATAGATAATTTGCTGAAAATATTCAGTGTTATCTATCCTTTTCTTTAGTTTTCTAGTCACTGCATAATAATCGTGAGGTTGTATCTATAACTAATTTTAATAGTCAAAAACGTCACTTGATAAATATCGTTCTCCAGTGTCAGCTATCATACAAACAACAACATCATTTTTTGTTAATCTATTTGCTACTTCAATCGCGGCATAACATGCTGCACCTGAAGATGGTCCAACTAAGATACCTTCTTCTCTTGCTAATCTTCTTGTCATCTCATAGGCTTGATCATCTTCGATTTTCAGTATTTCATCGTATACTTTTTCATTTAAGATAGATGGAATAAAGCCAGGGCTTGTACCAACTAATTTATGTTTGCCTGGTTTCCCACCTGAAAGGACTGGTGATCCCGCGGGTTCTACAACATGGACATGTAAATCCTTATAATATTCCTTTAATGATTCTCCAGTACCTGTTATTGTCCCACCTGTACCAGCAGTCGCAACAAACGCTGAAAGAGACTTACCAAGTTCATTCATTGCATCAATAATTTCTTTTGCTGTTGTAAGACGGTGTGCGTCTGGATTTGCACGATTTTCGAATTGCATCGGAATAAATGCATTTGGGATCTCTTTTGACAGCTGTTCGGCTTTTCTAATTGAGCCTTGCATCTTTTCATCTCCAGGGGTTAGGATTACCTCTGCACCATATGCTTTCAGTAAGTTAACCCGCTCCTGTGTCATTGTATCAGGCATCACAAGAATTGCTTTATATCCACGAGCAGCAGCATTCATAGCAATTCCTATACCAGTATTGCCACTAGTTGGTTCAATAATTGTAGAATTTGGTGTTAATAAACCTTGTTTTTCTGCTTCAATAATCATATTATAAGCAGCTCGATCTTTTACACTTCCACTTGGATTAAAATATTCAAGTTTTACGTATATATCTGCTCCGTCCTTAGGGTTTAAACGGTTTAATTTTACTATTGGAGTATTGCCAATAAGTTCGGCAATGTTGTTTACAACCTTCATTCTTTCACTTCCCTTTAGAATTCCTGTGCCTTTTTACTTTATATAAAAATCATACCATACCACTATCAAAAATCAATTTGATCGAATGGATATAGCGCGATGTAGATAATTTACATGTTTAGCTTTTTTTTTGATAGAATAAATGAGTGAAACCTTCTTATTCGTCATAATACTTAGGGGGCAAACATATGAAGCATAATACTCATTATTTTATTGCAGTGCCAATTGAGAAAGAACAACAAACAATTATACAAAATTGGTTGGCAACAAAAAAGGATAAACTACCTTTTCAGTCATGGGTTCATCAAAATGATTATCATATTACGTTAGCTTTTTTAGGGCATGTTGATTCGAACCACTTATTAAAACAATTATCTGAACGTATTAATAATAAAATGGAAAATATTCAGCCTTTTATACTTTCATTAAAAGATATGAACGTTTTTGGCAGAAGTGATGCGCCGAGGATATTTTGGGCTGGAGTAGAAGACTCAATCTCCCTCGATCATTTGCAGAGTGAAGTTTTTCAAGCCTGTACTGAAATAGGTTTTACACTTGATTCAAAACCGTTCCGTCCGCATATCACTCTTGCTAGACGGTGGAAATCAGAAAGGCCCTTTGAAAAAACCGAGGAGTTTCAGCAAGCATTTTCCAATATTCAAGCTCCCTTTCGTGTTAACAAAATTCACCTTTATCGTACACATCTTGATCGTTCACCTAAATATGAAGCAATAGAAGTATTTCCATTGCAAGGAGAACAATAAATGAAATATGTAAAAATGAGCCTGCAAATTTTCTGTTTATATATTATTTATCGAATCGGTGTCATAATTCAATCACTAGCAGATCTGCCCATTCCGGGCAGTATTATAGGGATGATTCTTTTATTTGGAGCGTTGTATTTTAAAGTAGTGAAGAGAGAATGGTTTTCGCTTGGAAGCACACTCCTTTTAAAGCAGCTCCCATTATTTTTTATTCCCGCAACAGTTGGGGTTATTGAATATCTTGATCTTTTTAAAGGTAGTGGTCTGATCACAATTGGAATAGCACTGATAAGTACACTTGTTGTTATGATCGTTTCATCATTTATGAGTGATTCTTTATTAGCGAAAGATACTGAAGTTAGTAAGGATAAGGGGTTACAATTATGACGTTGATTTTTTCTATATTTCTAATTGGAATAACAATCACAATGTTTATTCTAATGAAGAATTTATATGGGCGCTTTCCCCATCCACTATTAGTTCCTGTTTTTACAACAACGGTTATACTTGTATGTATTTTACTTGTTACGAAGACTTCTTACAGCACATACATGGGTGGTGCAAAATGGATTAATGAGCTGTTAGGACCAGCTATTGTGGCATTTGCGCTTCCTCTATATGATCATCGAGAAATCTTAAAGAAAAATGGGGTAACGATTTTATTGAGTGTGTTTGTCGGGTCGATTGTTGGAATGAGTAGTGGGATCGTACTAGGGATTATTAGTCATATTAATAAGGAACTTATCTTTTCACTAGCTCCTAAATCTGTCACAACACCAATCGCAATGGAGATCAGCGAAATGGTCGGTGGTACACCTGCTCTTGCGGCTGTGTATGTTATGGTAGCTGGGATTTCTGGAGCGATGTTTGGTCCATATTTAATGAAGTTATTAAATATAAAACATCCTATTTCAAAAGGAATCGGCTTTGGTACAGCATCACATGCAATCGGTACATCGAGAGCATTGGAAATGGGTACGGCCGAAGGGGCAATTAGTTCTATTGCGATGACATTAAGTGCAATTATGACAAGTTTTATTTGTCCATTGATTTTGTCATTTATCTATTAAAAATAAGGCTCTTTTCTAAGAGATTGTTGCTTTTAAAACGAAAACTATTTAAGGTTGATTGGAGCAGAGGGACAGGTGAGACTCATTCAGGTGTTTACGCCGAGGAGGCTCACCGCCCGCCCTGCTAAAAAGCGAGCATCCTCTCGCTGTAATCAACCATACCACACTACTTGGTAAATAGAAGTTTGTAAAAACAGCCAAAAATAAAGATGCATAACTAGTAGGAGCTGATAAGCTTTTGGCGCAATTAATTAAACTTTACGATTATATTTCTCGATATGAACTTGATGCCTACCGTTATCCAAGTCAATTTATTCGGTTAAAAAGACAGCAGTGGGAAAAAGTGCTACGGTCATGGGAGAATAATGCCTTTCACTCATTGATGAAGACTAATCAACCTGCCGTCCAATATCAAGAATTAAGTCAAGAAAAAAATAACCTCTTTAAAAAAATCAAAAATAAAATGACACATAAAGAAACAGTTGAAGCACCTGTTATTGAACCTCTGATAAATGAAGCAGTTCTTGAGGATGAGGAGCTCCAATTCCAATTTACAACAATCCCAAAAACAGTAGATGATCTTAAGCATTTATTTTTAGATTATATTTTTAACTTTCAGATAAGGTGGGCAAGCTCAACTCTTCGAGAAAAATCATCGGTTGATAAAGCAATCTATAGAGATCGTTTATTACGTTATTTTATGCAACGTCTTCCTGATCACTATTTAATGCTCTATCGACCTGTCTTTCAATTGAAAAATGCTCCTGTTGAACTTGATCTTCTGTTGATTGGGACAACCGAGATCTACTGTATAACACTTGTTGAGCAGCAAGATGAAACGGTTTTTACAGGAACAAAAGAAAGGTTTTGGATCGCTAGAAAAGGAGATCACAAGAAAAAGCTGTTAAACCCGTTAATCAGCCTTAATCGGACTGGAACAGTTGTACAAAAATTGATTTCAGCAGGCGATGTTGATATTCCGGTAAAAAAACTAATGATTAGTCGGAATGGTTATATTGATTACCCTTATGCTCCCTATGACATTACGATTTTAGATAAACGGAATTATAATGATTGGTTTCAGCGTTTACGAAATTCATCAGCCCCTTTGAAGCACATTCAATTAAAAGCTGCACAGGTATTGCTTTCTCATTGTTTAACAAATTCTTATTATCGTAAGGAATGGAACGAATGATTGGGTAAAAGGAATGATTTATAACCAAGATTAAGTGCTTGGAACTGTCTCGCCGTATAAGCCAATCAGGAATTGAAGGTAAAGGCGCGGCCTTTTATTTCTGATCGTCTTATGGTTGTCTGAGCTTTCAACAAGGTACTTCTGCTATTAATATGAACACAATAAAGACACGTACATAATATGAAAATATAATGGGGCATAAATAATGAATGGACTATTTTTTATCATTAACCCTGCTGCAGGTCATGGTAAAGCGAAAAAAGTTTGGAATAAAGTGAAGAAAGAGCTTACGAGAAAGAAAGTTTCATATCGTTCTTTTTATACTGAATACCATGGTCATGCAGAAATTCTTGCAAGACAAGTTGCAACACTACAGAATTATCATTTGAAAACGATTATCGGTGTGGGTGGAGATGGAACAATCAATGAAATTGTAAATGGGTTAAGTACATTTTCTAATATACAAATAGGGTTTATTAATGCAGGAAGTGGGAATGACTTTTCAAGAGGATTTCAGCTGCCAACTCATCCGGTTAAGGAAATCAGGGATATATTACTGAAATTGAAAAAACCATTACAGAAATTCTACCTTGGAAACTTCCGTTTAGAAGGGAAGAAAAATGGTCATTATTTTATAAAGAGCATACAGATTGGCTTATATGCAGAGGTCAAAGAGGCATTAAAAAGTAATGTGAATAATAAGCTCATGGCCAGGCTGCACTTGGAGTATATGGGATTTATTATTTCATTAGTAAAGGTGTTATCATATTACCAACCGTTTACATTGTTTGTGAAAGTGGATGGTGAGCTTTCTACCTACCAAAATGTATGGTTCATTTCAATATTAAATATAGCTAATTATCATGGGAGAATGAAAATCGCTTCAAATGCAAAACCAACTGATGGAAATTTAGATGTGACTATTGTAAGCAACATAAGTCGATGGAAACTTTTTAAATTAATTGCTTTAAATAATAGCAGTAAAAAAATGAAGGCTGAATCAATTGAGACCTTCGCATGCAAGTCAATTACCATTCATTCTGAAAGCCCTTTACTAGTTCAAGCTGATGGAGAAATGATTGGAGAGAGTCCGGTTTTAGTTTCAATTCAAAAAGACCGAGTGGCTCTTATTAAATAACAGACGCTCAGTTGGGGGTGGCTAGATTGCTAAAAATAAGCAGGCAATTTGAAGCTTTTTTAGATCGAATAGATGAAATTGCAATTCTCATTCCAAAAGCTTTGGAAAGTCCAAATAAAGCATTTTATTTACAAATAAATCAACGTAATGAACAACTTGTCATTAAGCATAAAATGAATATTGATACACATATGAAATATATTTGTCAGCTTTCAAGTAACATACAATTTGGTCAAACTTATATGATTGTTGATGAATCCGGAAACAAAACAGATCTTCAAATTGGTGCGGTCATTCGTACAAAAGAATTTGATAAGCTATTTGAATATAGAGGAAACGATCTTGGTGCTGTTTACAGAAAAGATCAAACGATTTTTAAAGTGTGGGCTCCTACTGCAACTTTTGTTAAAGTGAGATTGTATCAACAAGACAAAAAGGAATATTGTACGCATGATATGGTGCGTTGTGAAAGAGGAACTTGGTCAATCACATTGGATGGTAATTATGAGGGATACTATTACACTTATCTTGCCTGCGTCAATTTAGTGTGGTGCGAAGTAGTAGACCCATATGCGATTGCCGTTTCAATCAATGGTGAATTTGGGGTCATAATTGATAAAGAAAAAACTAAGGTACCTCCTGTAAGGCTGCCAAGATTTGAGAATAAGACAGATGCTGTTATTTACGAAATTCATATTCGTGATTTTTCTATCCATGAAGATAGCGGAATGGTAAATAAGGGAAAATACGAAGCTTGGTTAGAGAATAATACGAAAAATAAGAATGGTGATTCAACTGGAATTTCTTATTTATCGGAACTTGGTGTCACACATATAGAATTATTGCCTGTAAATGATTTTGAAGAAGTAGATGAAGCAAAACCGCTTTCGTCTTATAACTGGGGATATAATCCACTCCATTTCTTCGCACCGGAAGGCAGCTATTCAAAGGACCCAAATGATCCTTATAAGCGAATAATCGAATTAAAGTCAGTTATCCAATCTCTTCATCAACATAATCTTAGAGTGATAATTGATGTGGTATTTAATCACGTGTATTCAAAAGAAGACTCACCATTTGAAAAATTAGTGCCAGGATATTATTTTAGATATGATGAAAATGGCTTTGCATCTAATGGTACTGGTGTCGGGAATGACCTTGCCTCAGAAAGATTAATGGTAAGAAAATTTATTGTAGATTGTGCTAGCTATTGGATAAATGAATTCGATGTGGATGGATTCCGTTTTGATCTAATGGGCATATTGGATGTAGAGACAATGAGTGAATTACAAAACAAGATTTATTCACTAAAGCCAGATGCCATTTTATTAGGTGAAGGGTGGGACTTAAATACACCATTGCCACTAGATAAGAAAGCAACAATTCATAATGCAAATAAGATCCCCTCAATTAGTTTTTTTAATGATCAGTTTCGCGATGTCATAAAAGGAAGTACATTTAGCGTTCAAGATTATGGATTTGTATATGGCAATCAAGAGAAACTTAATCAAATGAAAGGACTTATTGGTGGATCTCCAACATTGTTTACACAACCCAATCAATCGATAAATTATGTTGAATCACATGATAATCATACAATGTGGGATCGATTTCTCTCCTATTCATCAGCAGAATTGGAAGAAATAAGAAAGATGAGACATCGGTTTGCAACAAGTATAGTAATCCTTTCACAAGGTGTACCGTTCATACATGCTGGTCAGGAGTTTTTTAGGACGAAGCAAAGTGTGGAAAATAGTTATAACTCACCTGATGAAATTAATTGGCTTGATTGGAATTCTCGCTCTGTTCATAAAGAAAATGTTGAGTATGTGAAGGGTTTGATACAGCTAAGAAAACTCCATGGGGCATTTCGCTTACCCACTGCACAGTTGATAAAAAAACATTTGGCATTTAATGAGCACTATCCACAGCTTCTCAGCTATCAATTAAAGGAAGTTGATCATTTTGGCCCATGGCGTTTTATTTACGTCGTTCATAATCATCATCTCAATCATCCTATTACAATTGCCCTTCCAAATGGGAAATGGAGAATGGTTGTAAATCCGGAGAAAGTTTCCATTCATGATCCAATTGACTTAGAAAATATTATAAATATAAACAAATTAGGTACGTATGTTTTTTATAAAAACTAGGTTTTTCAGTTTTGCTTGACTAAGGTTATTATAAGAGGATAAAATTTATAAGGATGGCTATTGTGCATTTTTCAATTATCACCAATAGCGATCCTTTTTATTTCAAAATGAAGATTATTGATGATGAAATGTTAGTCTATTAGCTCAAGCGAATAATCCAGAGCCATATATTATTTTTTGCTTTCTAATAAGAATGCATCTTAGATGATGGAGGATTGACAAAGTACCTGAGCTTACTTTTGATAAATAAAATGTACTTAGTGTTCGTGTCTAGCTCCAGCGCCTAGTCCTTAAAGCATAAGCCGTTATATGAATAAGGTAAGAACCTACTATTCATCAGTGACTTAATTGCCTGAGGCCTGCTCATGGCGCCTGCGCTTTTCTTATTAAATTCTTATATGAAATGTTGGGTTGAAATTGAACGAGAACTGGTTGGAACAAGTATTAGGTGATGAATGGAAAATTACTCCCGCTGGTGGAGCGACAGGTGAAGCTTATTTTGCAAAACGTGATGGACAGGAGCTTTTTTTAAAGCGTAATAGTTCACCGTTTTTAGCTGTGCTCTCTGCAGAAGGAATCGTTCCAAAGCTAGTTTGGACAAAGCGGATGGAGAATGGTGATGTTGTTACAGCACAACATCTTCTGAACGGTCGGGAGTTAAAACCAAGAGATATGAAAGGGCAAAATGTTGCCGAACTCTTAAAAAAAATTCACCACTCAAAAGAGTTACTGGATATGTTAAGACGATTAGGAAAGCAACCACTCACTCCTAACTTCATAATTGAAGATATACAGCAAGCAGTTGCCTTTGCAAAAATAGATCAGCCGGAAATAACACAAGCTCTTACAGCTTTAATTCAAAAGCTTCCCGATGTTCAATGTGATGACCATGTAGTATGCCATGGAGATGTTAATCATAATAACTGGCTATTAACAGAAACAAATCAACTTTACTTAATAGATTGGGATGGAGCGATGATCGCTGATCCAGCTTATGATATCGGCCTTCTGTTATATTGGTACATAGACGAAACTGACTGGAAAGACTGGCTTTCGGCTTATGGTTTAGAGCTAAATGATCACCTGATAATAAGAATGTATTGGTATGTGCTTTTACAGGCATTAATTTCCGTTTTATTGTACCATGCAAAAAATAATGAAAAAGATAAACAAATGTGGATTGAGCGTATTAGAATGATGCTTGGTAAAATGAACGGACATTAAGTATATGAGTCAATATCTTGGATCCATTGAGACAATTGGTCTTGATGCGACTCAATATGCTGATCAAGTGAAGTTGAGTTTTTTCCATTCTGACTGTAAGTGTAAATATCTTCAAGAATTCCTTTTACATGTTGATCAGTGTTTGAGTTCCCAATTAGTGATTTAATGACTCTTTCAAGCTGTTCGCACTCTGCAACTGTACCACAACAATCACTTTGATGATCTGATAATATATCTTTTAATAAACTAACTTGATCATGATATTGTATTGGAATAATAAACACATCCTTTCATTAACCGATATAAATATAACTTGTCTTTATTATGATAGATTTATACGAAGGTAACTGATAAAGAATAATCGATTTTAATATAGAAGGACTGACTATATGTATAGTCAGTCCTTCCGAGTTTATAGGTAGCTCAGGTGCATAAGTTGACAAGGTGTGTTAAGCGATGAGGATCCTTTTCTTTACTGATCGTAACAATAAAAAACTAATTAAGACGTAGGGGTGATCTAAGCCTTTCGAATTTCTGATCTTGCATACATACTTAATTCATGTTATCTTTTAGAGCGATATTAATTCAATTGAGGTGTCTTCATGCGTTTACGTCATAAACCTTGGGCAAGTGAGTATATTGCCGAGCATTCACAATATGCCATAGCGAATCCTGAACAATATAAAGGAAAATGGCACGAAATATTTGGAAATAACAACCCTATTCATATAGAAGTCGGTACTGGTAAAGGACAATTTTTAACAGGGATGGCACAGCAAAATCCTGATATTAATTATATTGGTATCGAATTATTTGATAGTGTTATTGTAGCCGCTCTTCAAAAAGTTGTAGAGCTGCAGTTGCCAAACATGAAATTGCTTAATGTTAATGCGAAAGATTTGGCTGAGTATTTTGATAACAATGAAATAAGCCGTATTTACTTGAATTTTTCCGATCCATGGCCAAAACCGCGTCATACTAAAAGAAGGTTAACATATAAAAGTTTTTTATCTTTGTATGAGAAAATCCTTGTAAAAGGCGGAGAAATTCATTTTAAAACAGATAATCAAGGATTATTTGAATATTCATTAATTAGCTTCTCCGAATACGGTTTAGAGCTTAAATTCCTAAGTCTTGACCTTCATAACAGTCATTTTGAAGGAAACATCATGACCGAATATGAAGAAAAGTTTTCAAGTAAAGGGCAACGAATTTATCGTGTAGAAGCAAAGTATAAGAATGAAGATAATGCCATAAGTAACGATGAAAAGAAATGATAGAAATGTCATTTCTTTTTTTATGTTCTCTTTTGTTAATTTTATCGCTCTATTGTGGGTGAAAAACCCCCTGAATGATTGAAGTCTCGCTTATCCCATACATAACAGGCAGTAGAATCTTATCTTAGATATAGAAGAAAGAAAAAAGCTTTGTGATAAAACTGCATGTAAAGATCCGATAAGTCTCGCTATCAGTAAAACCCCTGATTGAAGTCTCGCTTTATCCCATCATAACAGGCAGTAGGACCTTATCTTAGATATAGAAGAAAGAAGCTTTGTTGTGGATAAAACTGCATGTAAAGATCCGATAAGTCTCGCTATCAATCAGTAAAACCCCCTGATTGAAGTCTCGCTTTATCCCATCATAACAGGCAGTAAAACTTTTTAGATTTAAAGAAAGATAAAAAGTTTTGTTGTAGATAAAACTGCCTGTAAAGATCCGATAAGTCTCGCTATCAATCAGTAAAACCCCTGATTGAAGTCTCGCTTTATCCCATCATAACAGGCAGTAAAACTTTTTAGATTTAAAGAAAGATAAAAAGTTTTGTTGTAGATAAAACTGCCTGTAAAGATCCGATAAGTCTCGCTATCAATCAGTAAAACCCCTGATTGAAGTCTCGCTTTATCCCATCATAACAGGCAGTAAGTTCGTTCCTTATCTTAGATAAAGGAGAAAGAAAAAAGTTTTGTTGTGGATAAAACTGCCTGTAAAGATCCGATAAGTCTCGCTAAGAATCATTGAAACCCCCAATGATTCAAGTCTCGCTTTATCCCATCATAACAGGCAGTAAGTTCGTTCCTTATCTTAGATAAAGGAGAAAGAAAAAAGTTTTGTTGTGGATAAAACTGCCTGTAAAGATCCGATAAGTCTCGCTAAGAATCATTGAAACCCCCAATGATTCAAGTCTCGCTTTATGATAAGATAAAGTTGGGAGGGGATGTTATGGAGACATTACGATTTGGTCAGACACAGATTACATGGTTAGATGGTGGAGTAACATATCTTGATGGTGGGGCGATGTTTGGGGTTGTGCCAAAACCACTTTGGTCTAAAAAATATCCTGTTAATGAATTAAATCAAATTGAATTACGGACTGATCCAATACTTATTCAAAAAGATGGCTTGAATATTCTCGTTGAAACGGGAATTGGGTCTGGTAAACTAACTGAAAAACAGCTGAGAAATTATGGAGTGAAAGAGGAATCACGTCTTGAACAATCATTACTTAAGCTTGGCCTCACAACGAGCGATATTCATTATATTCTCATGACACATATGCATTTTGACCATGCATCAGGACTAACTAAATGGGAGAATGAACAATTAATCTCTGTATTTCCTCAGGCGAAAATTATAACCTCAGTGATCGAATGGGAAGAAATGAAAAATCCAAACATTCGCTCACGAAATACATATTGGAAAGAAAATTGGGAAGCTATTGATGGGCAAGTTGTAACGTTTGAGACATCAGTAGAAATAGTAGATGGCCTTTGGATGCACCATACTGGGGGACATAGTAACGGACATAGTATCGTAATGATCCAAGACGGTGGTGAAACAGTCGTTCATATGGCGGATTTAATGCCTACACATGCACATAAAAATCCTTTATGGGTATTAGCTTATGACGATTACCCAATGACATCAATTGCAGGAAAACAGAAATGGCTTAAATTTGCACAAGATCATCATGCGTGGTTTATTTTCTATCATGATGCTTTTTATCGAGGAATAAAATGGAATAATCAAGGTGATATTGTAGAAAAGGTTGAACGTATAAGACAATAGTTTTTAACTGAAAAAGGGCATGTTATGAAAACAAAGCCCTTAACTAACTCATAAAAATTCTTATTTAGGCAATTTTTTCAACATGTATAATGGTTCCGGTTTTGACATCAACAAAAGCTTCGTATTGTTCTAGTTGATCACTGACAGTACGGGAAACACCAGCTTTATAAACTTCATATGATAAATGTTCATTTTCAAATGTTTCAGGAATTGTATAAATCCAGGAACCATCAATAGGCCCTTTTTCTTTAAATGCTTGTTTAACAAGATCTAATGCTTTTTCTGAGGAGATTGACTTATGTGTTATTTGGTTTTTAAGGATGTATGTAGCTGCAATACCAAGTCCTAAGCCGAGTAAAAAATATTTGCCTTTCATTCATGTCACTCCTTTATTGTTTGGATTATATTTTATTCCATTCTTAACAGTCAGTAAAACCTATCTTGAGTTAGAGAGAAACAAAGAAACTTGTAGTGGAGCTAACTGCCTGTAAAGATCCGATAAGTCTCGCGTTATATTTATGCATAATGTATTTATAACACATTATAGCATGTTATGTAGTATAACGATTTGGATGTACATAAAACATTGTATTACTAATGATAGATAGAAATTCGCTGAAAAGAGGGTTAATGATGAATAATGAAACTTTAGAGTTATTTAAAACCTTAACAGAGCTTCCTGGTGCTTCAGGAAACGAACACCAAGTAAGAGCGTTTATGAAAAAACAGCTTGAACCATTATCAGATGAAATTGTTCAAGATAAATTAGGAAGCATTTTTGGAGTCCGCCGTGGTAAGGAAGAAGAGCCAACCATTATGGTTGCAGGTCACATGGATGAAGTTGGTTTCATGGTTACTGCGATTACTGATAATGGCATGCTGCGTTTCCAGCCACTTGGCGGCTGGTGGAGCCAAGTACTGCTATCTCAAATCGTTCAAATTATTACAGATAATGGCCCAGTTATTGGTGTCATAGGTTCGATCCCGCCACATTTATTAAGTGAGTCACAACGTAAAAAGCCAATGGAAATTAAGAATATGTTAATTGATATCGGTGCTGATAACAGAGACGATGCAAAAAAGATTGGGATTAAGCCAGGTCAACAAATCGTCCCGCTTTGTCCTTTTACACCAATGTCAAATCCGAAAAAAATTCTTGCTAAGGCATGGGATAACCGCTATGGTTGTGGGCTTGCAATTGAACTATTAAAAGAACTAAAAGGTGAAACACTTTCTAACACTTTATATTCTGGAGCAACTGTTCAAGAGGAAGTGGGCTTAAGAGGAGCACAAACGGCTGCGAATATGATAAAGCCAGACCTTTTCTTCGCCTTAGATGCAGGGCCTGCAAATGATATGAGTGGTGACAAAAAAGAATTCGGGCAGCTTGGAAAAGGAGCTGTATTACGTATTTATGACCGTTCTATGGTAACACATCGCGGCATGAGAGAATTTGTTCTAGATATGGCAGAAACAAATCAGATACCATACCAATATTTTGTATCCCAAGGAGGAACAGATGCAGGTCGTGTGCATGTATCGAATCATGGTGTCCCTTCAACCGTAATCGGTGTTTGTTCGCGCTATATTCACACCTCAGGCTCAATTATGCATGTTGATGATTATGCTGCTGCAAAAGAATTGCTTGTCTGTCTCGTAAAAGCTTGTGATGCAACAACTGTTGCAACAATAAAAAATAATTCATAAATAAATTGGAGAGAAAGATTTTGCTTATTGCAATTGGAACGAAAAATCCAACAAAGGTAAATGCTGTGAAATCGGCATTTGCCCCGTATATATCAGGAGAATTTATAGCTACAAAAGTATCGTCTAATGTCTCAGCACAACCCTTAACTGACGAAGAAACAATGACAGGAGCAATAAATCGTGCCAAAAACGCTCTTGAAGCAGAAAATGCACAAATCGGTGTAGGCTTAGAGGGTGGGGTTGTAAAAAATGAAATGGGTATCTTCTTATGCAATTGGGGTGCAATTATTGACAAACAGCTACAGCCGATTGTTGCAGGAGGAGCAAGGATTTTAATTCCTGAGGAAATAGGAAATGAAGTCTTTGCTGGTAAAGAATTGGGAGATATCATGGAACAATTTGCAAAAAAAAATGTTAGCCAAAATGAAGGTGCCATCGGAATATTTACCAATGGTACTGTCGATCGAACTGAAATGTTTACACAACTCTCTAAACTACTTGTAGGACAATTCTTATATGAACAAGGCAATGGTCTGGCTGCTTATCGTTTACATAAACGAGGTAAATAATTAGGGCTTATTTCTAAGAGATTGTTGCTTTTAAAAGGGAAATCTCTTTAAGGTTGATTGGAGCAGATTGTGAGACTTATGCAGGGTTTATGCCGAGGATGCTCACCGCCCGCCCCGTGGAATCTAGTATCTGAACTTGGTAAGTTTGCGAAAAAAGCCATAATTAAAAATGCAGCATTTAGATCAAGCTAATAAGAAGGAGCGCTAAAATGTTTAGCGCTCTTTTTGTGCATTCTATTTTCAAGTAACAGAATGAAAGATAGATAAGCTTTTGGTCCTGTATGAATAACACCAACATATCAAATAATAAATGTCAAACTACTTCTATAACATCATTCTTCAGAAGATGTAAGTAGTGATTCTTGTCAATTAAAAAAGATACCTGTATGATACACTAAATTGAGGAGGTATGATGTGAAGCAATTTATTCTTGTTATAACTTTATTCATGGTGCTTGCCCTAGTAGGTTGTACAATATCAGATGAAGAATTAACACAAACAACAATAGAGCAAACGGAGAAAGAATTTGAGAGTAAACCTAAAAAAGCAAATGAAAAGACAGCGTTGTTTTCCTATTACTTGCCTGATGATTTTTCTGTGACAGAAACAAATAAATTTAATGTATTACTTGAAAAAGATAATCAAGATTATATATTGTTTGTAAATGAAAATGAGAAGAAAAATAGTAAAATATCCTATGATACTTTAGCAGAAGAATTTCAAAAACCTTTCATTTCGGAAACATTTAGTGATAATGATCGGTTCGGATATCTTTTTGTTAATAAGCTAGAAAAAAATAAGTATGAAGTAACAGTTGGAATTGGTGGAACAAAGCTGACAACTGTGTCAAAGGCGAATAAAGTTTCAGATTCAGCAAAGAATATGATGGATATTGCAGCATCAGTACAATATTAACTAAAAAGGATTAAATCTACTACTTTGTAACTTTATGGTGAAAAAAGTATGAAGATTTGAATAAAAAAACCTTAACCCTTGGTTTTTACCTAGGGTTTTTTTATACTATAGATCAATGATAGAAAATGGAGGATATTTTTATGAAGAAATTAACATCAATGGATGAATATAAACAAGTTATTCAAGGTGAAAATACAATCTTAATGTTTTCGGCAGATTGGTGTCCAGATTGTCGGGTGATAGAACCAATTCTACCCCAATTAGAAGAAGAAAATAGCAAGTATACGTTCTATTACGTTGATCGCGACGAGTTTATCGATTTATGTGCAGTTTTAAATGTGTTTGGTATTCCGAGCTTTGTTGCTTTTCATAATGGAGAAGAAATCGGACGTTTTGTAAACAAAGACCGTAAAACACAAGAACAAATTCAAGACTTTATCAATAGTCTTACTATTTAATTACTTTTAATAAAATAGAAAGGAGGGAACAAAACATGAAAATGACTTCAAGAAAAATGGTGGAGATGTTAAAAGAAAAGCTGCAACAAACACAATGGTCGTTTGAATTTGATCGTAAGAAAGATATGTTAAGAGTTGAGGATGCAGCAACGAAAAAAGGAGTTACCTTATCGTTACCAGGCATCATTGCGAAATGGGAAACATCAAAGGAAAAAGCAATTGATGAAGTTGTTTATTATGTAGAAGAAGCGTTAACCGTTATGAATGAAAAACAAGAGTTGACAGGAAAAGAAAAGTCCGTTTTTCCAGTGATTCGATCTACCTCGTTCCCTACTGAAACGAATGAAGGTATTAAGCTGTGTTATAGCGAGCATACAGCAGAAACTAGAATCTATTATGGGTTAGATCTTGGAAATACATATCGATTAATAGATGAAAATATGATGAAAAAAGAAAATTGGACTAGTGAGCAATTAAAAGAAATCTCATTATTTAATATTAGGTCATTAGAGACAAGTGTAAAAGAAGACATCGTAGCAGGTAACATTTTTTATTTTTTTAATGCAAATGATGGTTATGATGCAAGCCGCATCCTGAATGAAAATCTTCTTCAGTCATTTGAAGATAAAATAGAAGGGGAAATGGCAGTAGCTGTCCCGCACCAAGATGTACTTATTATCGTAGATGTTCGAAATGATACAGGCTATGATATCCTTGCTCAACTAACAATGAGCTTTTTTGCAAGTGGAACAATCCCTATTACGGCTTTGTCTTTTTTATATGAAAATAAACAGCTGGAACCAATCTTTATTTTAGGGAAAAATAAACCGTATAAATAAAGCTGTAAAAACATTTTATACCTGTTGTTTGATAGCTAGGCTTGTCATGCTCGAAATGTCATACAAACACCCTTTCCCTCACGGAACATCATGTCATCAACAGCAGCTATCCTAAAGCTCCGCTTTAACCTATGAAAGGGTAGAATGTTACTTTCCGATTAAGCGGGAAGAGGAAACACCCATAAACTCCTTTCATAGATCGAATGATTTAATAGGAAAATAAAAGAAAATAATTAGAGGCGACCGAATAATGTATCTATCCTAATGGAGCATTGATAAAATCGGTTATCCTCTTTTTTTCTTTTATTTTACTAAAACTACTTTTACTTTTGTCTACAAAACTAGTATTTATTGTTACAATAGGATAGATGATATTTTGAATTGTTGAAAGAGTGATAAAAATGAATTGGTTAACTAAGCTAGTCTCCTTTTTATCTGGAGATGATCTGAAAGATGATGAGCAAAAGGACGATGTTTTACCTGAATCTACAAATAATATCCCGCGAAACGTCCTTAACAACCCTTCAACCGAGGGTGCTCAAAGTGGAGCAAATCAAATAGCAGAAGCAAGGATTTCTTATCAATACCCTAAGGGGAATTTTAAATTTCCAATGATACCAGATGAGAAACAAACTTTCCGTGACGAACGTCCAAGACAGCCATCACGTACATACGATAAGAAAAAGCAAAACGGAAATATAGCTTCTTTTACCAACCATACAAATAATCGAACAAGAGATGAGAGATTGAAAAATGATGATGAGAAACCAAAACGGCCTTTTCAACTAACTGCGATTCCGTCTCCTGTTTTTGGATTTCAGTCACGAGAGAAAAGTTCACTGAAGATCCATCAACCTAAAGATAAAATATATTCTGTCAATGATCAATATATTCCCACAGGAGAAAAGGCGAAGCTTTCAGATTTCGTCGTAAATGACATTCAACAAGATCATGGTGCTGAAAAGAATTCTACCAATTATTATGTAGATGATAGACAGAATGAAAAAGAAGAGCAAAAAATGTCCATTGAATCGAGCTACACGATTGATGAGCTTGATTCAATGGAATCTAAAGGGCATTTAGATATTGTTGAAATGGCAGAAGAGGAAGAGTTACAAATAAATGAAGAGATAAGAATTGTAAATGAACAAGTCACGGATATGGCGGAATATGAAGAACATCCAGAAATCATCATTTTAAATAATGACGAGGAATTAGCTGTTGAAGATTATGAAGCTATTGAAAAGGTTCATATCGATTTGTCAGAACATAAGGAAAGAATATACAATCTAGAAGAAAGTAATCTGGAAAAGATTGAACCTATTGATCAAACGGATTATGAAATCGATCTCGTTGATAAAACTGTAGAGAAGTCAAATGACAAATTACCTGTTTTACAAACAAATTCTCCAACCGATCATCATTCTGGTGATCTTCACCAAGATGAACAAACAGTTGAAAGAAAAAAACAAATAAACCATCATTCAACAGCAAAATCTTCTCATCCTTTCAACGTGCTGATGTTTGGTAGAGATAAGCAAAGCATTCCAGCTAGAAAAGATAGCTATCAGTTTCCGTCGCTTTCATATTTAAATGTACCTGAAAATGAATTAGTGGAAGATCATACATGGTTGAATGAGCAGAAGGAACTTTTAGATGTGACACTAAGTAATTTCAATGTTCGAGCAAGTGTTGTAAACGTGACACAAGGCCCGTCTGTGACAAGGTTCGAAGTACATCCGGAGCCAGGTGTAAAGGTAAATAAAATTACAAATTTAAGCGATGATATAAAATTAAGCCTAGCTGCTAAAGATATTAGAATTGAGGCACCAATTCCAGGGAAAAATACAATAGGTATAGAAGTCCCGAATAAAATAAGTAAGACTGTCTACTTGAGAGAGATATTACGAAGTAAAGAATTTCGAGAGAATCCTTCACCAATGACAGCTGTGTTAGGACTAGACATCGCAGGTCAGCCTGCGGTTACAGATTTAAAGAAAATGCCCCATGGTTTAATTGCGGGTGCAACTGGATCGGGTAAAAGTGTTTGTATTAATACAATTTTAGTTAGCTTGTTGTACAAGTCTACACCACATGAAGTGAAGCTCATGCTTATTGACCCGAAAATGGTTGAATTGGCGCCATATAATGATATTCCACACTTAGTAAGTCCAGTTATTACGGATGTAAAAGCAGCAACAGCTGCATTAAAATGGGCTGTGGAGGAAATGGAGCGCCGCTATGAACTTTTTGCTCATTCAGGCACTAGAGAAATAACCCGTTACAATCAACTTGTAAAAGAGCATAAACAAGGAGAACATCTTCCTTATTTAGTGATTATCATCGATGAGTTAGCAGATCTCATGATGGTTGCTCCTAGTGATGTAGAAGAAGCAATTTGTCGAATTGCACAGAAAGCACGAGCATGTGGAATTCATTTAATCGTTGCAACACAACGACCGTCTGTTGATGTTATTACAGGTTTAATTAAAGCAAATATCCCGACAAGAATTGCTTTTTCTGTTTCTTCTCAGGTAGACTCTAGAACAATTATTGATGTTAATGGTGCAGAAAAACTCCTTGGAAGAGGAGATATGCTCTTCTTAGAGAATGGTTCATCGAAAGCTGTCAGGTTACAAGGATCCTTTGTTACAGATGATGAAATTGATCGTGTGGTTAAACATGTAAAACGCCAATCAAAGCCTAATTATTTATTTCACCAGGATGAATTAGTGAAAAAGGCCAATATTCAGGCAGAAGAGGATGAATTATTTCTAGAAGCATGTGAATTTGTTGTACAGCAAGGCGGTGCTTCAACATCACTTCTTCAAAGACATTTCCGCATTGGTTATAATCGTGCTGCAAGACTAATTGATATGATGGAGATTCAAGGTATTATTTCTGAAAATAAAGGTAGTAAACCAAGAGATATCCTCATTTCTGAAGATCAATTAGAATCTTTATATGAAAGCAGCGCCAATTAATTGGATTTTGAACAGATGAATAAAACTAGTTCAAAGCTGCAAGTTAAGAATGGAAGCAAAGGCTGCTTTAAAAAGTTGGGGAATTATGGATAATATTATTTCGATTCAGAAAATGCGTAAGGAAAAAGAAATTCAGCAGTCTGCTTTTATAATTGAGCAGGTTGAATTAATCCAAAATTATGTAAATCGATATGTAAACATTAGAGAGAAAGTAAAGGCAAAATATATATTTAGTGAAATAGTCGGATGTGGGCACGCCCATATATTTTCTAAAATAGAAGAGCAGCTTTTTCTCGATTGGTTTACGTTCGATTATATAACGATTAAAGGTAAAACAATGTACCAAACATATGCAGAGCATGGGCATAGAACACATCCATTACATTCGATTGTCCATGCACTTTTTATGGCAAGTGTACTTGAACCTTTTAAAGTAATAAAATCAGAGGGAAATCATATATTTGCAAAGAAAATAGTAACTGGTGAACATTGTACGATTAAGACGATGATGAAGGATATGAAATATAATGATCATACTGTCTTCTTACGTTCACTTCCAGTACTAGATCAGCTATTATGTATTAGTGAAATTTTTGTTCCGCATGATATGAAATTGAACAATTTAGTCGATCAAGGTGTAACGAATACTGATAACTGGCGAACATATTTAAAGAAATTTGCTATAAAATATTGTTGGAATAACTCTTGAAAAGATTAGACATTATTAATATTCAATAGTTTTCATGGTCATTATCTTTTTCAAGTGATATAATATACAACCGTAAGCTGATTACATATGTTAGTGAAAAATAAGAAAACATAAAATTAGAGTTGTATTTTAAGCTTTAATTTACGAAAAGTAAGTATCGTTTTTTTTGTACTTAGTTTCGATGTTTTGCTCTAGGCGCCATTGGCAAAGCACAGGGTGTGTATGTGAATCAAGATATGAGACTTTCGCGTTTCTGACTGCAAGAGGTCATTTAAGCAATAACTGTCAGAAGGTGAAAGAACATGTCCTTTGCTTGTTACCAAAAATGGCTCTTAGCGCTATTCTTATTGGTTTCATATAGATGGGTTGCAAATCTAGATGAGCGTCATATACTGTTAATCAGATAGACGTTTGTTGGAGGTTCTATTTATGACTGTTTATCATTTTGTTGGAATTAAAGGGACTGGTATGAGTGCCCTTGCACAAATTTTACACGATATGAATTATGAAGTTCAGGGCTCTGATATTGAAAAGAAAATATTTACACAAAAAGCCCTTGAAACTCGTAACATTAAAATTTTACCCTTTGCGAAAGAGAATATTAAAGAGGGGTTAACAATTATTGCAGGAAATGCATTTCCTGATACGCATCCAGAAATAGAAGAAGCGTTCAATCTTGGCCTGCCTGTCATTCGTTATCACCGTTTTTTAGGTGATTTTATGCAAATGTATACAAGTGTCGGGATAACTGGTGTACATGGAAAAACTTCAACAACTGGTTTGTTATCACATGTTATCCAAGGTGCGGAACCAACTTCTTATTTAATTGGGGATGGAACGGGTCATGGGATTCCCAACAGCAAATACTTTGCATTTGAAGCATGCGAGTATCGTAGACATTTCTTAGCATATATGCCTGATTATGCGATTATGACAAACATTGATTTTGATCATCCAGATTATTTTACAAATATTGAAGATGTTTTTAGTGCATTTCAGGAAATGGCACTTCAAGTGAAAAAAGGAATTATTGCTTGTGGGGATGATAAGCAACTGCAGAAAATTCAAGCAAAAGTTCCTGTTGTTTATTATGGATTTGGTGATGACAATGATTTTCAAGCGAGAAACATTGTAAAATCTACAGAAGGAACTACCTTCGATGTTTATGTTCGTAACAATTTTTATGCAACATTTAAAATTACAACGTATGGTGATCACAGTATTTTAAATGCTCTATCAGTTATTGCATTGTGTCATTATGAAGGAATTGACGTTGAGATCATTCAGCAAAGGCTGCAAACATTTGAAGGTGTAAAGAGACGCTTTAATGAAAAAAGAGTTGGTGATCAAATCTTAATAGATGATTATGCCCACCATCCGACAGAGATCAATGCGACAATTGATGCTGCAAGACAGAAATATCCAGACAGAGAAATTGTTGCAGTGTTCCAGCCTCATACGTTTACTAGAACGCAATCTTTCTTATCAGAATTTGCTGAGAGTTTACAAAAGGCTGACTTTGTTTACTTATGTGATATCTTCGGATCAGCTAGAGAAAATGTCGGAAATCTCTCGATTGAAAGTCTTCTTGAAAAAATTGATCATTCTCAATTAATTGAGGAAAACCACACTTCTGTATTGAAAACACATAAAGGTGCTGTATTAGTATTTATGGGTGCTGGAGATATTCAAAAATATCAAGAAGCTTATGAAAAGGTTTTAGCATAATCATTATTTAACTAAAAAGCTGACGCTATTAGAGAATTACGACATGTAATTCCTTAATACGTCAGCTTTTTTTATCGTTTAGGAAATTATAAAATTCTTGTACTGTGGATAAGCGCTCGACATCCAGCTCCAGCGCCTAGCCCCTCGAGGTCATAATCCAATTTGGAATAGAAGGCAAAGAACGCCTTCTATTCCAAATTGGATTATGCTTGTCGGGGCTGTACAAGGCGCTTGCGCTTTTGTTATGTGTCTAGTTTCATGGTTAAAGAGTAACCCTTTCCTCTAATCACTTCGATGTTTATATTAGCAGGTATTTTTTTTCTTAAGCGATAAATAAGAGCATGTACTTCCTCTGGACTAACCATAGGTTCAAGTGTCGATGTGGTGAATCTCTCAGACCAAACATATGTTATAAGTTCTTCCTTCGTGACGAAATAATTATTTTGAAGGAGTAGTTCCATAGACTTATATTCCTTATCCGTTAAAGAATAAGCGGTGTTTTTAAAAAGTATGGCTTGCTTTAGTGGATCAAGCTGAGGACTTAAGGACCTTCTCTTTAACTCTGTAAGATGAAGAGGTGTTAATTCTAATGTTTCTTCTATGCCTTTAAGCGAGAAAGTCATAACGATAAGATCTTTTGCAAAAGAAATGGTGTCATAGTTATTTAGTTTTTTAGGTTGATTTGGTTTAAGACGAATTCCATTCAATGCTGTACCATGTTTACTTGTTAAATCTTCAATATAATAATGGTTTTTTGAATCAACGTAAATGATAAAGTGTTTTCTTGAGACATATACATTGTTGAATGCAATATCAGGTTTCCATTGTAATGACTCTCTGCCAAAAACGGTGTTTGTTTTCGTTAATGAGATAATATCGCCAGCATCATGCTCTGGTGCATGCTCAATTATAAGAAATGATGAAAAATCCATTCTTTAACTCCTAACTCCAAATAAATTATCAGAATCTTATCAGCAAAATATTATCTCATAATCATTGAGTCTGAGCAATCAAAGAATTACTATTTAAATGTGTAAAATGTACTGGAGGATAATTGATGATAATGAGGAAAAAACACATAAAAAAAATCATGATATTTATCGGCATCTTAATTCTTTTTATGGTGTTGAATAATACCAATTTTTTTTCAGGTAAATCGGAGCATCAGCCATTGTTACTTGCTCATAGAGGCATGGCACAAACCTTTGATATAAGTAAGGTGAGCAATGATACTTGTACGGCTGAGATGATTTATAAACCTGAGCATTCATATTTAGAGAATACAATACCTTCAATGGAAGCTGCATTTAAAGAAGGCGCAAATATGGTTGAATTGGATATTAAGCCGACTAAAGATGGACAATTTGCCGTCTTTCATGACTGGACATTAGATTGTCGGACAGATGTTGAAGGAACAACAATGGATTATTCGATGGACGAGCTTAAAAAAGTTGACATTGGATATGGATATACATACGATAATGGGAAAACTTTCCCTTTCCGTGGAAAAGGGATTGGATTAATGCCGTCACTTGATGAGGTATTAAGCTATTTTCCAGAAAAGTCTTTTTTAATTCATATAAAAAGTGATGATGCAAAGGAAGGGGAACAACTCGCGAAAATCCTTTCTAAGCTTCCAGAGGACCGTTTAAGGCTGTTAACTGTCTATGGCGGTGATAAACCAATTGAAACATTAAATGAAAAATTACCTAGTATTAGGGTCATGTCAAAAGGAACCATGAAAAGTTGTTTAATCCCATATATATTAACTGGTTGGACAGGCTATGTTCCAGGAACATGTGAAAATACAGAGTTGCATATTCCAGAAAAAATTGCGCTATTTTTCTGGGGATGGTCCGGAAAATTTATAGAGCGCATGGAAAAATCAAATGCAAGAATTGTTATTGTTGCTGGTGACGGTGGATTTTCAGAAGGCTTTGATTCAAAAAGTGATCTTAATCGTCTTCCTGCTAATTATCAAGGCTGGATATGGACAAATCGAATTGATGTGATAGCTCCAGCTTTTCAAAATAAACATACTGAATAAGTGTGAGATAAATGAAGGTGTTAGTATGAAAGAATTTGAAATTGTTCTAAAAGTAGATCATCTAAGTAAAAAAATCGGGAAATCCCTTATTATTAAAGATGTAAGTTTTGAACTCTCTCGCGGGGAAATCCTTGGCTTGCTTGGTCCGAATGGTTCTGGGAAAACAACAATTTTAAAAATGCTTGTTGGTCTCATTAAACCAACAAACGGGCTGGTATTGATTGAAGGTCATCATATCAACAAAGAATTTGAAAAGGCAATCATGCATGTCGGAGCAATCATTGAAAATCCAATTATGTATGATTATTTATCAGGCTATGATAACCTAATCCATTTTTTCCGAATGACAGATCAATTTTCATCTAAAAGAATCGATGAAGTGATTGAACGCTTAAAAATGGATGACTATATTTTTGATAAGGTTTATACCTATTCCCTAGGAATGAGGCAAAGACTTGGTCTTGCTCAGGCACTTCTTCATCGACCATCCATACTACTTTTAGATGAACCGACTAACGGGCTTGATCCAGAAGGGATTAAAAGTCTGAGAGAAACATTAAGAAAGCTTGCTCGTGAAGAAAATGTGTCAATCATTATCTCAAGCCATATTCTCGCTGAAATTGAATTGATATGTGATAGTGTATTAGTTATGGATGATGGAACATGTATACAACGTGGGTTATTAAGTGATTTACAAGAGGGTACAAGCACGCTGCAAACTTATTCCTTTAAGGTGTTAAATGGAGAGAAACTAAAAACTATAATAGAAAATAAATTGGATCATAATAATATACATTATCATTCGAGTGGCTTTTCAATCGAATTAATGATACATGATGTTGCACAGCTGAATAAGCTGCTTGTCTCATCAGGAATCGATGTAGTCGGAATTGAGAGAACTGGTAGTCCGCTTGAAGAGCTATTTTTACAAACAGTGCGAGGTGAAGGATCATGATGTCTTATCTTCACTTACTTAAAAATGAGCATATGAAACTATTTAAACGTCCTAGAATATGGGTTTTAATTGGCTTAATGGTTATAATAAATATTGTTTTCAGTTTATTTTTTAAATTTCTATTTAAAGGTACTGATTTTACTTTTTGGGATTATATTCAAGTTAGCTCTTATTTGCTAATAGTCATCCAGTTAATGTGTATTATTGTTTCTGGCGACATTGTTTCAAGTGAATTTGAAAAAGGTACGATCAAGTTTTTATTTACAAGGCCTGTAAAAAGGGCAAAAATATTACTATCCAAATATCTAACAGTTTTATATATTACTGGATTATTTGTGTTACTTCAATTATTGATGTCATGCATACTTGGGCTTATTTTTTACTCTGGAACATTATTTGACCTTGATCAAAAAGTATTAGTTGGATTAGGTGGTTATTTGTTTCAGTTCATTGAAATGATTGTCATGTGTTCAATTGCATTTTGTCTTTCTGCTTTAACACGAAGCAGTGTCTTTTCAATCGCGCTTCCTATATTTTTACTGTTTACATCTAGTGCGGTTATCACACTGTTAGATCATTATCATTATGAGGCAGGAAAGTATTTACTATTTGCCAATACAAATTTAATGCCTTACTTCTTCGGAGAGCCTTTATTTGAAGGAATGTCGTTGCCATTCTCTATTTGTAATATATTTATTCATCTTGTCATTTTATTTTATTTTACATTACTCTCATTTACGAAGAGGGATGTACACGTATAAACTAAAAACGAAACGCATGGATTTATTATCCATGCGTTTCGTTTTTATGATTGTTTTTTCACCCACGATGAAATGAAATGTGAAAGTAAGAGCTTGCGTTTCTTATTTTAAATTCTCTGGATTTAAAGCCTCCAACTCGGGTATGACAAAACGGCCATCTTTTCGAATAAGCACATCATCAAAGTAGATCTCACCACCGCCATACTCTGGGCGTTGAATCATAACCATGTCCCAATGGATGTTTGAATGATTCCCATTGTACGCATCATCATATGCTTGACCAGGAGTGAAGTGGAAGCTGCCATCAATTTTTTCATCAAAAAGGATGTCTTGCATTGGCTGAGAGATATAAGGGTTCACTCCAATTGCAAATTCACCGATAAAACGTGCACCTTCATCTGTATCAAAAATTTTATTAATTCTTTCTGTATCATTTGCCGTTGCCTCTACTATTTTTCCATCTTTAAATGTTAATTGAACATTTTCAAATGTAAATCCATTATAAGGTGAAGGCGTATTATATGTAATTTTGCCATTTACAGAATCTTTAACAGGTGCTGTATATACTTCACCATCTGGTATGTTCATCTGACCAGAACATTTTATAGCTGGGATGTCTTTAATTGAGAACGTTAAATCAGTTCCTTCTCCAGTTAAACGAACTTTATCCGTCTTATTCATTAATTCAACTAATGGATCCATTGCTATGTCCATTTTACTATAGTCAAGATTGCATACATCAAAATAAAAATCCTCAAACTGTTCCGTACTCATTTTCGCCAACTGAGCCATAGAAGATGTAGGGTATCTTAATACGACCCATCGTGTTTTTGGAACACGAATTTCACGGTGTACCTTTTTCCCAATTGTTTGGCCCTGCAATTTCATTTTTTCATCTGAAATATCCGCAAATTCATTGATGTTATTTCCAGATCTTAAACCTACGTAAGCATCCATTTTCTTCATTACTTCAGCTTCAAAATCTGCGATTAATTGAAATTGTTCTTCTTGTCCTCCCATCATTAACGCTCGATCAACCTGGTGATCCTTCAAGGAAACGAATGGGTATCCGCCCGCTTTATATGCTTCTTTAACAAGAGCAACCACTAACTCTCTTTGCAGTCCGAAATTTTCAATTAATACTTTTTCGCCTTTTTGTAAACGGATTGAATAATTAATAAGGTTTTTTGCAAGTGTTTCAATACGTGGATCTTTCAAAATAAAACCTCCTAAAAAAGTAGTCTTCCAAGATTTATTTTACCCGAACAGGATTATTCTTACGAACGAGAAGATAAAAAGATAGAAAGCATAAGAGTTTTGTCTTAGTTATTACAATATGGCAAAGGACTAATGTGCTCATGGATAAATACAGGTAATGTCATAAAAATTGTCAAATATAGGAGAGAATTTATCTATATTGTAAAGTTTCTGTTTATAATAGATTATAATGGGTATAGAACATTAAAGACATTAGGAGGTGTAGGACATGATCATTATTTTATATCTAAGTGTTGCTCTAATAGCTGTAGCATTTACGATTTTAGTGGTATATGTGTCGAAAACATTAAAGGCTCTACAAGAAACTTTATCGAATGTAGCAGGAACTTTATCTGGACTTGAAAAACAAATGGAAGGAATTACGCTTGAAACAACAGAATTATTACATAAAACAAATGCACTTGCAGATGATATCCAACATAAGTCAGAAAAATTAAATACGGTTGTTGAATCTGTTCAAGATGTAGGTACAACAATACAACAGTTAAATCATTCTGTTAAGAGAGTGACAACTTCTGTTTCTACAAGTCTTAATCAAAATCAAGATAAAATAAATCAAGTTGTCCAATGGAGTAATGCTGCGATGGAAATATGGGCAAAATGGAAGCAGAAAAGTGAAAGCAAAACGACAGGTTGATCGAATCGATTATCTGATTTAGAGGAGGTAGTTATAAATGGGTAAAAATAATAGTAAAGATTTTATTGTTGGTTCACTAGTTGGAGGATTAATCGGGGCGGCAACAGCATTATTTTTAGCACCGAAATCTGGTAAAGAAATTCGCGATGATCTTGGGCAACAAGCAACAATGGTAAAGAAACGTACAGGACGAATGACTAGTGATGCTCTTGAAAAAAGCTCAGGCATAGCAAGTGCCGCAAAAGAGAAAACCGTTTCACTTTCACAGGCTGTTACTGAACAATCTTCTCAGATTATGAATAAAGTCCGTGATATGAAAGGTACAACAAAAGGACAAAGTGATTTCATTGAAAAGGAAATAGAAGAGGCAATGGAACAAATTTCAGATGATTCAGCAACTTCAAATAAAGACAATGGACAAACAGATCAATCCGTTGCAGTTGTAGAGCCAGTTGACTCCGGTTATGATAATGATAAAAAGGTGCAACAACAGGCTAAAGCTGACGATAACTCAGAAAATCAATTGAAAACAAATTCTTAAGAGGTCTAATTATTAGTATGAAAGAGAACTGTGAAACATGATATCGGTATCTCTTTAGTAGAAAGGTGAAGAAAGTGAGTAAACAAGCGATAGAGACAATAGAACAATTTGAGGAAGTATTAAATAACAATGATGCATTTTTATTTGTAAAAAATAGCTTAACATGTCCAATTAGTCAGGCTGCGTTTGAAGAATATCAAGAATTTACGGACAAACATCCTGACTTTCCAAGCTATCATTTACATGTTCAGGATGCAAAACCACTTTCAAATTATATTTCAGAAACATTTGGAATTAAGCATGAATCACCTCAAGCCCTATTATTTAAAGGGAAAAAAGTTGTATGGGATACTTCTCATTGGAAAATCACTTATGATTCACTCAAAAAAGAAACAATTGGTTAAAAGAATGTGGCTGCCTACTACTTTAAGATTGGCAGTCACTTTTTATTTTTTAAAAAAGCTGTTTTCGCAAACTTTACCAAGTAGTGGGGTGTGGTTGACTGCCGCTCCTGATGCTCGCTTTCCGCGGGGATGGGGGCGTTGAGCCTCCTCGGCGTAAACGCCAGCATGAGTCTCGCAATTCCGCTCAATCAACCTAAAATAGTTTTCGTTTTAAAAGCAACAATCTCTTAGAAAAGAGACTTTATAAATTAATCATTCATTCGATAAATAAAATCATTAATTGGTTTGGTATCATCTTGACTTAAAAAGCATACGTTGTAAAGTGGCGATGAATAAATCGTACACCCAAACACTTTACCGCTTAAAAGCGTTTAAATATTAAAGTTATTAATGACAATACCATTTTTATCGTATATAATAGCAAATAATATAAAAACATATTTTATTATTCAAATTATTTTGAGGATTTTATTTAGGGAAGGATGAGAGAGATGAGTCACGCGGAATTAGAGGCATTAAGAGAGAGAGCAGATGAGATTAATTTACAAATATTAAAGCTAATTAATGAGCGAGGTAGAGTTGTTCAGGAAATTGGTAAAGCAAAAGAAGCACAGGGTGTTCATCGTTATGATCCTGTTCGCGAACGCAAAATGTTAAATAATATTAAAGAATATAATGACGGTCCATTTTTGGATTCAACTTTACAACATATTTTTAAGGAGATTTTTAAAGCAAGTTTAGAATTGCAGGAAGATGACCATAGCAAAGCTTTACTTGTTTCCCGTAAGAAGAAACCAGAAAATACAATCATTGAAGTTAATGGAGTTCGTATCGGTGATGGAAATCAGTCATTCATCGTTGGGCCATGTGCAGTTGAAAGCTATGAGCAAACTGCTGCTGTTGCAGAGCAAGCTGTTAAACAAGGTATCAAAATTCTCCGTGGCGGTGCGTTTAAACCACGTACAAGTCCATATGACTTCCAGGGGCTTGGTCTTGAAGGTCTGAAAATTTTGAGAAAAGTTGGAGACGAGTACGGTTTAGCGATTATTAGTGAAATAACAAATCCTGCTGATATTGAATTAGCATTAGACTATGTTGACATCATTCAAATTGGTGCACGAAATATGCAAAACTTTGATCTATTAAAGGCTGCAGGAGCTGTTCGTAAACCAGTATTATTGAAACGTGGATTAGCAGCAACAATTGATGAGTTCGTAAACGCTGCTGAATACATCATCTCACAAGGTAATGATCAAATTATCCTTTGTGAGCGCGGTATTCGTACGTATGAACGTGCGACAAGAAATACATTAGATATTTCTGCTGTACCAATTTTAAAACAAGAAACACATTTACCTGTATTTGTTGATGTGACTCATTCTACTGGTAGAAGAGATTTACTAGTTCCAACAGCTAAAGCGGCATTAGCCATTGGTGCTGATGGTGTAATGGCAGAGGTTCATCCAGACCCAGCAGTTGCTTTATCTGATTCTGCACAACAAATGGACTTTGATCAATTTGATAATTTCATGAAAGAATTAAAACCTTTAGTTAAAGTAAATGCTTAATCCATTTTAATGTGATAATTGTAAGTGTTAAGTTTGTCTTCAGTGAAAGTTATAAGGGGAATTGAAAGGTTTTTTAGCCTCAGTTCTTCTGGATTTAGAGGCATTGCAATCATTGTCATTGCCCTTCTTTTAGTACTTTGCTTTATGGTCACAGCACTGAATATAAGAAGGATACGGTTGGCTCAACAGTATATCTGAAAAAGAACAAGCTACATTTTATTGCTTGTTCTCGGATATAGCTGGTATATGAGTCAGCCTTTTTATTTTTAGGCTGTTTTCGCAAACTTTGTTGGTATTTACCAAGTAGTGATGTGTGGTTGATTGCAGCGAGAGATTCTCGCTTTTTAGCGGGGCGGGCTGTGAGCCTCCTCGGCGTAAACGCCTGCATGAGTCTCACATCACATGTCCCGCTGCTCCCGCAGAAGTCTCACAATCTGCTCCAATCAACCGGAAATAGTTTTCGTTTTAAAAGCAACAATCTCTTAGAAAAGAGCCTATTTGTAAAAAAAATTAATTAGACTTGACAATTAGCCAAGTTTTTCTAATAAATGTATAATAATAAGGGAAAACTATATGTATAACTTTTTCACCTAAAGAAATAAGTTAAGAATTGGTTGAATTTCAAGAGAATGTAATACTATATCAAAAGAAATATGTGAAAAAACGAACAATATGTGAAAACAACGTAAAAAACAATTGAAATAGATTGCAGAGGTTTTTAGAGTATCGTATGATTATTTACATGGAACGTGATTAAACACGGTTTTTAGACAGAATGTAGCAAATTATCTACATGTTAAACAATACGAAAATTTAAAGTGGAAATTTTAAATAGACGTTTTTATTGGAATAGAAGGAGTGTTCAAAATGTCAAGTGTTACTATTTATGATGTTGCCCGTGAGGCAAGTGTATCTATGGCAACTGTTTCTCGTGTAGTAAACGGGAATCCAAATGTAAAACCTACAACTAGAAAAAAGGTTCTTGATGCAATTGATCGTTTAGGCTATCGCCCAAATGCAGTTGCAAGAGGATTAGCTAGCAAAAAAACAACAACTGTTGGTGTTATTATCCCTGATATCTCAAGTACTTTTTATTCTGAACTTGCTCGTGGTATTGAAGATATTGCAACAATGTATAAATACAACATTATTTTAAGTAACTCTGATCAAAACAAGGATAAAGAGTTGCATCTTTTAAATACAATGTTAGGTAAGCAAGTAGATGGGATTGTTTTTATGAGTGGAAATGTGACCGAAGAGCTTGTCGAACAATTTAAGCGTTCTCCAGTTCCTATCGTATTAGCAGCGTCTGTAGACTTATCTGAAACAACACCATCTGTAAACATTAATTACGAACAATCTGCATATGATGTTATTTCAATGTTAGTTGAAAAGGGTCACAAAAGAATTGCCTATGTTGAAGGACCAGCTGAAGAACCGATTAATCGTTTGAAAAAGACAGTCGGTTATAAGCGAGCATTAGCGGATGCCGGCATTCCATTTGATGAGGAATTGGTTGTGGAAGGTGATTATACATACGATTCAGGTATTGAAGCGTTTGAAAAAATTGACGAACTTACCGAAAAACCGACAGCTATTTTCGTTGGGACAGATGAAATGGCTTTAGGAGTTATTCACGGTGCACAAGACCGAAATTACACAATTCCTGATGATTTTGAAATTGTTGGTTTTGACAATACGAGACTTTCCACAATGGTTAGGCCACAATTAACAACAGTTGTGCAGCCAACATACGATATTGGTGCTGTTGCCATGCGATTACTAACTAAGTATATGAATAAAGAAGAAGTGGATAATCACATTGTAGAGCTGCCACATCGAATTGAATATAGACAATCGACGAAACAATAATAAAAAAGATATTTTTATGAAGATAATGACGGGCTAATCATTTGTTAGCTCGTTTTTGTAATGTCATTACATTACCGATAGTTAAAGCGATCGATTGTTACACAACGTGAATGAAGAGGGGAGGGATTTGCCTTTTTTGTTGTGATCGCTACTAAGGTTTTCGTACTTTTTAAAGTATAACTAAGGGTTTTATATTTAAATAAGTAGCAACCTAATTAATAAATAGGTTGCTATTTATACAGCATTTAATGAGTCGTTCAAAATAGTAGAAATATGAATCTATTTATTTTGCCTTATCATTTGGAGTACTTTCGTTAGGGTTAAGGCATTTTTTTCATTGATTTCTTGTTTGCGCGGGATTGGTTTATATAAGTCATCAGTATCATACCAATTATTAGGAAGAGCAACAGGCGCTTGTTTTTGCCACTTATCAATCCATGATTTAGGCAGTTCATTTGGAACAGTCATATTATTCATTTCGAGCCAAATCAAGCTCCAAGCCCGTGGGACAACCCGCCAAATATCATAGCCGCCGCCTCCAACAGCTATCCAACGCCCATTACAATACTTATGGGCGATTTCATGAGCAAGCTTTGGAATTTCATGATAAATGGCCATAGTAGCAGATAGATGTGTTAATGGATCATAATAATGTGCATCAGCACCGTTTTGCGTTAAGATGACATCTGGCTTAAAAAAGGCTGCAACCTCTTCAACTGATGATCTATATGCATGAAGCCATGACTCGTCTTCTGTAAAAGCATCCAATGGTATATTAAAAGTATAGCCATATCCTTTTCCTGCTCCACGTTCTGTTATATTACCTGTGCCGGGAAATAAATATCTTCCAGTTTCGTGTATTGATAGAGTACATACATTTGGTTCATCATAAAATGTCCATTGAACACCATCACCATGATGTGCATCTGTATCAATATATAGCACTCTTGCTCCATACTTTTCTTGAATGTACTTAATAGCCACAGAGCTATCATTATAAATACAGAACCCTGAGGCTTTACCGCGAAAACCGTGGTGTAAACCGCCGCCGAAGTTTGCAGCGTGAGTTGCTTTTCCTTCCATTACATAATCTACAGCTGTTAAGGTACCACCTACTAGGAGTGAACTTGCCTCATGCATAAGTGAAAAGATGGGTGTATCATCTGTCCCAATTCCATAATTAAGAGCTTCTTGGAGATCTAATTGTCCATATCCAGCCATTTTAACTGCATGAATATATTTCTTATCATGAACAAGTGCAAGTTCATCATCAGAGGCAACTCTTGGTGTAACAATATGTTGGCTGTTAATCGCTTTTATTTCCTTTAATAAATCATATGTCAGTTCAACTCTTAACTGATTAAAAGGGTGGTCTGTGGAAAACTTATATTGTTGAAATTGTGGTGTGTAAATAAAAACTGTATCATTCTTGGTCATTTCATATTCCCCAATACTTTCGGCCACAAAACTTCATATCCTTCAGCCTTTAAATCACTGATAATCATCGAAACGTTCATCGTTTGTACACGAAATACTAGAATTTTTGCATCTTTATTTGAAGCAGGACAAACAAGAACACTTGAAATATTGACTCTTCGTTTTTTTAAGATTGCAGAAACTTCAGCTAACATGCCAGCTCTATTTGGTACTTTCACTTCTATTCGTGAGGAAGGGTGCTCAACCCCGGTAAGCTTTACAAACGTACTTAGTACGTCTGTTTCTGTTAATAGGCCAACTAATCTATCATCTTGTAAAATTGGTAAACATCCAATTTTATTTTCAATTAAAACGGCTGCTAATTCTTCAACAAAATCAAGCGGATGTCCCGTAATAACTTCTGTTTTCATGATGCTCGATATCGGTCTCTCTAAAAAATCTTCTCTTAATTCTAGTTGGAAAATGGATGGGCTTGCATCCTTTACGTCCCGTTCTGTAATGATACCTACTAAAATGTCGTCATCTTTTACAATAGGAATATGGCGGATTCGATTTTGTTTCATCGTGTTTAATGCCATTCGTATACTTTCGTCAGCACGTAAGGTTATCACGTTAGAATTCATTATTTGCCTAACGATCATTGAACTGCCTCCTTAAACATTTTACGCATTTTTCTTTGCAAAATGGGATTTTCCATTTTGGAGGTCAACTATGTTGACAACACCTATTCATAATAATTAATACATAAAGCGATTTTGAAAGCGCAAACGATCAAATTTCTCTATCGAATCTTGGCCGATCCGTTTTCCGATTTTGGCCATAAGGCAATTTGCCGGATGTGAACTGATTTCAGGATCATCAGTTGCATACCATTTTAACCCTCCGGCATTCATCATTTTTTCCATCATCTTTCGATATTCCCAAACGTTTAAACCAGAACCTTTTAAGTCCCAATGCCAATAATATTCAGTAGTGATTATGATGTAATCCTCCATCGCATCATCCATCATTGATACTCTTAATAAATTTTTTCCAATCGAATATCCGCGGAATTCTGCTGCCACCTCAATTGCACCTAATTCAATTAAATCTTCCATTTTTCCTTCAGACCATCTTTCCAATGGATCCGGGTAAAGATATGTAACATATCCAATGATCATCTCACGCTGTCTTGCAATGATAATTCTTCCTTCAGGTAAACCAGCTATTTCAACAAGGGCTTTATGCTGCTGTTTAGGCTGTCTAAATGCAACTAGTCCTTCATGAAATTCATAGTTTGCTAGTTTGTCCTGCGAAACAGGCCCTTCGATAAATATACTTCCATTCGGTGTTTTTATTTCCATTGCATTATATGTCTTATGATGTATCATTACGTCACCGCCTTGCGAAATTATTACCTACAACACTCCTATGGTGAAAAAACTGCCATCATGAAAAAATGAAGGCGAAATTTGGGTTTAATTACAGTAAGAGACAAAGAGATGTTCCGTATAATTAATCAAATTTCCAGCTAATATTAAAATATTTAGTAATTTAAGCGAGTTAAGTTCACATATTTACATAGTATATATAGAAGAAAGATTTTACGTAGGTTTGTCCTATATACTATTATACAAGATTCTTTACACGATAAAGCGTTTACATTATAATATTATTATAACAAATTTTCAAAGATTATGAAAAATGTAGTATTGTAATATAGTAGCAGTACCAAAGTTTACATAAGGGGGAATTAAAATGAAATTGGAAGCATTATCTCCAACAAAGGGGAATTTTAATTTGCAAGACTATGATGCTGTCTATGAATCATTTGATTGGTCAGAGGTTGAAAAAAACTTTACATGGTCAGAAACTGGTCGAGTTAATGCAGCATATGAAGCAATTGATAAGCATGCAGAATCATTCCGGAAAAATAAAATCGCCCTTTATTATCGAGACCCTGAACGTGATGAGAAGTATACCTTCAAAGAAATGAAGGAACTCTCAAATAAAGCTGCTAATGTGTTAAAGAAAACTGCTGATCTTGAAAAGGGAGATCGCCTTTTTGTGTTTATGCCTAGAACACCTGAATTATACTTTGTGTTATTAGGTGCGATTAAGCTGGGAGCAATTGTTGGTCCATTGTTTGAAGCATTTATGGAAGGTGCTGTTAAAGATCGTCTTGAAGATAGTGATGCAAAGGTGATCGTTACAACACCTGAATTGCTTGATCGAATTCCTGTAAGTGAATTACCTGCCTTAAAACATGTTGTCGTTGTAGGAGAATCTGTTGATTCTAAATATATTGATTTTCTAGCTGAAATGAAAACAGCAAGCAAAGAGCTTAACATTGAGTGGGTTGAAAAGACCGACGGGTTACTTCTTCACTATACATCCGGTTCTACTGGAAAGCCAAAGGGTGTCCTTCATGTTCATCAAGCAATGGTGCAGCATTATCAAACAGGACAATGGGTTTTAGATTTACAGGAGGATGATGTATACTGGTGTACAGCTGATCCAGGGTGGGTAACTGGTACTGTGTATGGAATCTTTAGTCCATGGCTTTCAGGTGCAACAAATGTCATTGTCGGTGGACGCTTTAAGCCTGAAGCGTGGTATAAAACGATTGAAGATTATGGTGTAACGGTTTGGTATAGTGCTCCAACCGCATTTAGAATGTTAATGAGTGCCGGTGACGAGCTTGTAAAGCAATTTGATACAAGTTCATTAAGACATGTATTAAGTGTTGGAGAACCACTTAATCCAGAAGTTGTTCGATGGGGAGTAAAAGTATTTCATAAACGTATCCATGATACGTGGTGGATGACTGAAACAGGGGCACAACTCATTTGTAATTATCCTTGTATGGAAATCAGACCTGGTTCAATGGGCAAACCAATTCCAGGAGTAAAAGCAGCCATAGTAGATGATCAAGGAAATGAACTTCCACCTTATCGAATGGGGAATCTTGCGATTAAAAAAGGCTGGCCATCTATGATGTATACGATTTGGAACAACAAGGAAAAATTCGAATCATATTTTATGCCTGGTGATTGGTATGTATCAGGTGATTCAGCTTATATGGATGAAGATGGCTATTTTTGGTTCCAAGGCAGAATTGATGATGTGATTATGACTTCTGGTGAGCGTGTTGGTCCTTTTGAAGTCGAGAGTAAGCTTGTTGAGCATCCTGCCATTGCAGAAGCTGGTGTTATCGGTAAACCGGATCCTGTTAGAGGAGAAATTATTAAAGCGTTTGTTGCACTTCGAGAAGGATATGAACCATCTGATGAGTTAAAAGAAGAAATTCGTACATTTGTGAAAAAAGGCTTAGCAGCACATGCAGCACCTCGTGAAATTGACTTCCGTGATAAGCTTCCGAAAACAAGAAGCGGTAAAATTATGCGCCGGGTCTTAAAAGCATGGGAGCTTGATTTACCAACTGGTGATCTTTCTACAATGGAAGATTAAAAATGGTGGCAATAGCGTAGTAAACAAAAAGAGCCAGAGATTTTCTTGGATATTTCCAATGAAAATCTCTGGCCTTTTTATTTCACTATGATAGAATCAACATTCTATATTGCTTCAGACGGTGGGGTAACAGCAGGTTTTGCTGGCTTAGCTGGAGCAGCTGGTGGTGTTTTTGGTTTGACAGTTTCAGTTGCAACAGGCTTACTCTTCTCTTTTGCATAATTGCCAACTTTAATTATTGCTGATGGTGCTGATTCTTTCCCTGCTACATCAACCGCAACAACATAATAGGCTGCTGGTGCTGTTCCGACATTTGCGGAAGTACTTGATGCATGAACACTAGCTACTTTTTTAAAGTTGGTCGTTTGATTGGCTGCTGCATATACTCTATAACCAATGACATCATTATCTGGATTCGCACCCCAGCTTATTTTTGGACCATTAACAGAAACCCCGCTAACTTGCTTTGGACTCGCTCCATTATCAGAAATTTCCTTATTTTCAGTTACGACAAGATTTCCAAACTTAGCTGTGTTGGGGAGTAATTTTTTTAAATCTCCAATACTGCTAATTCCATGTTTCTTTAGAATATCTTTTTTTAACATGACACCTTGTTGAACAAATTCGGAAGGTGCTGAGGAAGGAACTTTATATGCTTGGTTTTTAACAACGACAAATTTTCCATGTGTAAGACTATCATCAACTTTTGTAGGAACATACTTTGCATTGAAAAGATCACTTGTTACTAATCCAGCACTTCGGCAAAGATCTGAAGGAAGTTCACCTGTTAATGCACAATAAGAGCGTTCGACAATTCCTCCAGGCATTTCAAAGCGTTCTTTTGGAGCAATTAACTCCGGATTGACATCATGAGATACATTCATTAATTTTGCCCATAAAAGAATATTCCGTTTACTATAAGACATCCCTTTATAGTTTCTCTCTAGTGGTTTCGGTGTATCATATCCAATCCAAGTCCCAAAGGTCACATTTGGGTTGGTTGCAACAAACCATGCATCACCATAATCTTGAGTTGTACCTGTTTTACCAGACCAGTCAGCACTAAAAGAAAGGAATCCATTTAATGAAGCGGCTGTTCCACCTCTAATAACGTCTCTCATCATATCAATCGTTAAATAAGCAGTCTGAGCAGAAAATACATCTGTAGCGGTTTTTTCATGCTGATAGATAACTTTTCCGTCACTATTTTCAATTTTTTCAATCATATAAGCATCGACAAATTTTCCTTTATTAGCAAATGTTGCAAAGGCATTGACATTTTCTTCAACTGTTACTCCTGATGATCCTAAACTATGTGAAGGATATAAACTATCAGGAATTTGGGAGATACCCATCTTTTCTAAATAAGATGCTGGGTTTTTATTTATCACAGACATAAATGTTTTTACAGCTGGAATATTATATGAATATTTCAATGCCGTTCTTGCACTTGTTAAGCCATGATAGCTTCCACCACTGTTTTTTGGACTGTAGCCATTTATTGTGTAAGGTACATCCGCAATAACTGAACCTGGCTGCACTAGCCCTAATTCCAAAGCAGGTGCATATACGAGCAATGGTTTCATCGTTGATCCATTTTGGCGGACAGCATTTGTTGCATGGTTAAGATTTTCACGCTCAAAATCTCGGCCGCCCACAAAACTAATGATTTTTCCAGTACTATTTTCAATTAAAACCCCACCGGCTTCAACAGGCTCCTGGATCGTAATCGTTTCTCCTGTATCTGGGTCTTTTATTTGTTCTGGTTTATCACTGCCATAATATTCATACTGGGCAACGACATCTTGCATTTTATCGTATATATCTTTATGAATTGTCGTATGAATACGATAGCCATTATGTCTGATCTCATTGTCTGCTAAAGCCCTGTATTGGTTATAAAGAACATCATCTTTATCCAATTCATCTTCCGTGTAACCATCCTCCGTAGCGAGTTGGAGCATAATGATTTGTTTAGCACGATCCTCAATCTCGTAAGTTAAATATGGGTATTGGTCAATTGAAGAAGGCTTTTTATCAGTTAAGTTTGCACGTATATCATAAGTAAGTGCGGCTTTGTATTCTTCTTCAGTTATATATCCACCACTATACATTCGTTTTAATACGGTTTTCATTCTGTTAATACCTGGATCAAGGTTTTCTTTTACAGCCCCGCCCTTATTAGAGAATGGAGTGTATCCGAAAGGACTTTGGGGTAAACCTGCAATAAAAGCTGATTGTGGGATATTTAAATCTTTCGCTTCCACACCGAAGATACCCTTTGCAGCGGCCTGAACGCCAGCTATATTTCGGCCGTTTGAATTACGGCCAAAATCAGTAACATTTAAATACGCTTCGATAATTTCATCCTTTTCAAAGAATTTTTCTAGCCTTAATGCGAGAAGAATTTCCTTTGCTTTACGATCAAATGAAACCTCATTTGTTAAAATCTGATTTTTAATCAATTGTTGTGTCAAGGTACTTCCACCAGTCTTGACAGCAGCATTTGTAAATTCTTGAAATAATGCACGCATAATTGCTTTAGGCACAACCCCATCATGCTCATAAAAAAGTTCGTCTTCAGTTGCAATGACAGCATGAATGACATGTTGTGAAACATCTTCTAATTTTACCTCTTCACGTTCAATGTCAGCATTTATTTTTCCTAACAATACATTGTTTGCAAAAAATACTTGTGATGTTTCTTCATAATTGTAAATATCGTTTTTCATAACATTGTATGAACGAATTGGTTCGTCTTTTACTAATGAAGCGAAATACCCGGCTCCTACACCTCCGGCAAAACATAAACCAATGAGGCCAATAATAAAGAATAATAAGAGCAGACTTCCAATTACACTGTATGAAATTCGGAAACCTCTTATTATATCTTTGTTAAAAGGTGAGAAACGCCTAAGTTTTTCTTCCTTTTTTTTCATTATTTCAATCCCCCCGAATCTTACCTATTATACCATATGAGAACGCATATTTTGTATGGTTTTGTCAATCTATGTATTACCATTGACATTAGGTAGAATTTATGGTTAAAATGCTTGTAACAACATTAATACGTTATTGCTAAGATTGGGTTCAGTAGTGGAGATCTCCCTATTATAGAGAGCTGATGGTCGGTGGAAATCAGCATATAGATACTCCGTGAATTACGTCCATGAGCTTCTTTTTCGAAAGGGTGAGCCTAGTAGAAAAAGACGGTTTAACCGTTAAATTGCCGAGCGAGGATTTTAAGTTAATCCTAAGTAGGGTGGTACCGCGAATAATTCGCCCCTTCAGTTTTGAAGGGGCTTTTTGTTGTTCATTTTTCCTACTGAACGTTAATACAAAAAAAGGAGATAAAAGGATGAGTGAATTATTAAATGATTTACAATTTAGAGGTCTTGTAAATCAAGTAACAGATGAAGAAGGTTTGACGAAAATACTTGAGGAAGAAAAAATAAAGTTATATGCAGGCTTTGACCCAACGGCAGATAGTCTTCATATTGGTCATTTATTGCCAATCTTAACACTTAAAAGATTCCAACTGCATGGCCATCACCCAATCGCTCTTGTTGGAGGTGCAACTGGACTAATAGGTGATCCAAGTGGTAAAAAAGCAGAACGTACACTGAATACAGCTGATATTGTACAAGAATGGTCTAATCGTATTAAGGGACAATTATCAAGATTTCTTGATTTTGATGCGGAAGTGAATCCTGCAATCATAGCAAACAACTTTGATTGGATTGGCAGCCTTGATGTCATTTCTTTCCTGCGTGATGTTGGAAAAAACTTCGGTATCAATTACATGCTAGCGAAAGACTCAGTTAAAACACGTATTGACTCTGGAATCTCATTTACCGAATTTAGTTATATGATTTTACAATCATTTGACTTTCTTAAACTTTATCAAAATAATGGATGTAAATTGCAAATTGGTGGAAGTGATCAGTGGGGAAATATTACATCTGGATTAGAGCTAATTCGTAAATCTGAAGAAAATTCAAAGGCTTATGGATTAACGATCCCGCTCGTTACAAAAGCAGATGGTACGAAATTTGGTAAAACAGAGGGTGGTGCGATTTGGTTAGATCGTGACAAAACATCGCCATATGAGTTCTACCAATTCTGGATTAATACGGATGATCGCGATGTAATTAAATATTTGAAATATTTTACATTCTTATCACAACAGGAAATTGAGCAATTTGAACAAGAAGTGAGTTCTGCTCCAGAAAAACGCTTAGCTCAAAAAGCACTTGCAGAAGAAATGACAAAACTAGTTCATGGGGAAGAATCTTTGCAACAAGCAATTAAGATTACAGCTGCACTTTTTAGTGGAGATATTAAAGAACTAACTGGCAATGAAATATTAGAGGGCTTTAAAGATGTACCGTCTACAAAAATTGAAGAGGCTGAAATTGGCTTAATTGATCTCCTTATTCAGGCGAAAATTGCACCATCAAAACGTCAAGCACGTGAAGATATTACAAATGGTGCCATTTATATAAATGGTGAACGTGTTCAAGATTTAGAAAAAGTGATTGCTAATCAAGATAAAATTGATGGACAGTTTACGGTAATTCGAAGAGGGAAGAAGAAGTATTTTCTAATTCGATTCTAATTTCAGGGAATACATGCAAATTCCAGAACAACAAAATAAGTTGTTTTGTGCAGTCGAGAAAATGCAAAATAGCATATGCCAAAACAATCCATTAGTATATAAAAGTAAAAAGCTTGGATATAATATCCAAGCTTTTTACTTTTATGTTTTCAATAATGGTTAATCTGTCTTAGTGTTTAAGATTTGAATGATAATCCATTTTCTTTCAAAGCAGTCCTAAGTTTAGGTAAAAATGCTGGTCCCATACCGTGAAGTTTCAAAATCTCTTTCTCACTATATGTTGATAACAGGTGTAAAGAAGTTATTCCGTTGTGTTCCAATGCTCGTCTTGCTGGTGCAGAGAGTAATGAAAGAAATCCATTTTCAGGCTTGCGTTTTTGCTCACAAGTCGGACAGGTTGGACAATCACTGCTTTTATAATATTTATGACCTTTATTGCAGGTCTTTAAATTTTTTTCTGAAGTTGTCATATTAAAATTAAATGTCTCCTTTCTTTACCTCAGGCACCTTACCACATTCCAGTATGTATATTTTTGAGAATACTTCGCTAACTAATCATTTCACTATCCCATATTGTAATAGTAACAGAAAATGACACTTCTATGAAAATACTATACAACACAGTGACAATATCAATTGTCACAATGACGTTTTTTAATGTATATGCGAGTGTTTTCCTATTAATAAAATCAATAATTAGTGAGATAACAATGTTTTAAGTGCTAAAACCACAATAAGGTTTGACCAGAACGTAATTGCGATCGACAAAATCGGGACTGCTTAACCAATATCGATTTTCTTTTTTTATAAACTCTCTATAACAAAAAAAATCCTAGCCATAAGGCCAGGACTTTTTTTATTAACGTGAGTAGAACTCAACGATAAGAGCTTCGTTAATTTCAGCAGGTAATTCAGAACGTTCTGGTAAACGAGTGAAAGTACCTTCTAATTTATCTGCGTCGAAAGTTAGGTAATCAGGTACGAAGTTGTTTACTTCGATTGCTTCCTTAACGATGTCAAGGTTGCGAGATTTTTCACGTAAAGTAATTGTTTGACCTGGTTTTACTTGGTATGATGGGATATCTACACGTCCACCATCAACAAGAATATGACCATGGTTAACGATTTGACGAGCTTGACGGCGAGTACGCGCTAAACCTAAACGGTAAACAACATTGTCAAGACGTGATTCAAGAAGAACCATGAAGTTCTCACCATGTTTACCAGCGATTTTGCCAGCTTTATCAAATAGATTACGGAATTGGCGCTCATTTACACCATACATATGACGAAGTTTTTGCTTCTCTTGTAATTGTAAACCGTACTCAGAAAGCTTTTTACGTTGTCCTGGACCATGTTGTCCTGGAGCGTAAGGACGCTTTTCTAATTCTTTACCTGTACCACTTAATGAAATACCTAAACGACGAGAGAGTTTCCAGCTTGAGCCTGTATAACGAGCCATGCTAACTCCTCCTTTATGTTTTTATTTTGCATAAAATAAAAACCAAACTGATTGGACAATTATGCACATTTTGTTTTCATGTATCCTCGCTCCAGCAGCATAGAGTTACTCGATACACCTCCTAGCATTAAGGGGAACAAAATGAAATCAAAACTGCTACATCAATAGGCTGCATATTTTATACACAACGAACATTATATGTTTTAATATGTATAATGTCAAGATGGTTAGTGTTTTTTATTTATTGATTGATTTATTTATTAATAGTAAGAAAACTCTTATAGTTTCTCTCAAAAAGTAGGTTTTATGATATAATGTTATAAGGATTTTGTCATTTAATAGTGGGTGAAAAAATGGGTGGTCAATCAGTTGATAGTGTGGTTAAAAGTAAACTTTATGAATTGTTAAGTAATCAACTATACCGATATTCAATTAACGAAATAATTGAAAAGCTTATAGATGTTCTAAAAAGTGGGCTGAATATTAGCCATGCAGTTTTTTATACATATAACAAGCAATTAGATTACCTTACACCTTTTAATGAAAGGTGTCCAATTAAGTCTTTGCCACAGGACCTTCATGAAGGAAAATTATCTTCTTTTGGAGAATTTGATTACATACCATTATTTCAAAATGAAACGATTTTTGCTTTGATCGAGCTAAAAGGATTAGATAGAAGTCGCTTTCCTAGTGCTTCTTTAGATGAAATAGTGAAAGCTTGTACATTTTTTCACGCGTGTATTTCACAATTTTTGCTAATTACACAAAAAGGAAGAAAATTTGAACAGCTATATCTTTTGACTGAAAAATTCCATTCGCTTATGAATAAAGATCATGTGCTTGCAGAGCTAATAACAACATTAAAAACCATGTATTCTGATTATCTTTTCTACTTATTTTTATCACATGACAATGATAATCAAGGGGATTTACCGATAAAAGACTTAGGTTTTGATGATCAAGAAGGAAATGAAATAGCAATGGAAGCCTTTGTTACCGGAAACGTCCAGCTTTCTTTTGATAAAAAGAATCTGCAAACCTTGTTTTATTTTCCTATAAAAGGAAAACAAGGTGTGTATGGTGTTCTCCAGGTGGTTATTAATCACAACACTGAACTTGATGAGGAAAATAAAGGTTACATAACAATGCTTGCAAATGCAGCTGGAACAGCATTGGAAAATGCTCAATTGTATGAACAGTCTAAAAGATTAATAAAAGATTTACAATTAATTAATGAAATATCACATCGATTAAATAAAAACTTAAAATTTACAGATACAATGACATATCTATCTTCTAAAATAATGGATTCATTCGATGCTGAAGAAGTTGGATTTTTCTATATTAATCAATACGGGATGATTCAATTCTTTCCAGGAAGTACAAAATTCTTTAGCACAGAAGAAATTAATGTATATATTGAATATTTACGTGAAAAAATTGAAAAGGATTTAGAAGGTCTATTTATTGGTGATATAAAATCATATATACATGATGCAACATATTCATCAGTAATGGCTGTTCCAATGGTTCAAAGCAACAACCTAAAAGGATGTGCATTGGTTCTTCATAAAGAACCTTATCATTTTTCCTTCGATATGTTTAAATTGCTTCAATCATTAATACATCATACCACGCTCGCACTAACAAACTCTTTGTTACGTGAGGAGTTAGAAACATTAGTCAAAACAGATCATTTAACACAATTATTCTCGCGAAGCTATTTTAATGAACGTATTGAGCAATCGATAAATAAGGATCGGCAAGGTACCTTCGTGTTAATTGATATTGATGATTTTAAAAGAATTAATGACACATATGGCCATCAAACTGGTGATGAAGTTCTTGTTCAAGTTGCGAATATTATTAAAAATAATATTCGTGAGGATGACGTTGCCGCCCGTTGGGGTGGAGAAGAGATTTCTGTTTATTTGCCCCAAGTAGACCTTAAAACGGGGATTATTATAGCGGAGAGAATTGTTAAGTGTGTAAGAGAAAATACAAGTCCAGTTATTACGATTTCCTGTGGAGTTTCTTACTGGAATGCTAAAAACCATGAAAACGCAAATAAACTATTTAGTAGAGCAGATAAAGCGTTATATATTGCTAAAAACATGGGGAAAAATCAAGTTATTATACAAGAAGAAGTTACATAAAAAAGTGAGCTGAAAGTTAATCAGCTCACTTTTATTATGGTTTAAATATATTGGATTAGCACTTTGACAAACTCTTCTAAATAAGTTTGATCAAGCTCATCAAATCTATTTTTACTAGGACTATCAATGTCTAATACTCCAATTAGTTGATCCTCTTTTACGAGTGGGATGACAATTTCAGAATTAGAAGCAGCATCACATGCTATATGACCTGGAAATTGATGTACATCTGCTATTCGTTCTGTTTTTTGATTAGCTGCTGCTGTGCCGCATACACCTCTTCCTAATGGTATACGCACACAAGCAGGTAAACCTTGAAATGGCCCTAGTACTAATTGGTTTTTCTTTAAAAGATAGAAGCCTACCCAATTAATATCATTTAAAAATTGATTTAATAAAGCGGAAGCATTTGCTAAATTTGCTGTTTGATCATTTTCACCTTCAAGCAATGCTTGTAGCTGTTTAATAACTAATTGATATTGTTCAACTTTATTGCCATTATATTTTTCGACATGAAACATCGTAAAAACCTACCTTTTGAGAAGAATTAACAAAGTCCAAAAGAACTTTGTCGAGCGAAAGATAAAGGAATCTTCCTAATATCAATGGAATGTATAAATATATGAAAAAAGGAGGTGAATCATATGACTCAACAATCCTTACGAGACACAAAACAAAAAATACTTCATGCTGCAATGTACTTGTTTAATTCAAAGGGGTATAACGGTACATCTGTAAGAGAAATAGCGTCACGAGCAAATGTAAATGTGGCTCATATCTCTTACTATTTTAAAGGAAAAGGCGGCTTATTAGAATACCTTATTTCACAATATTACGAAGGCTATTTGGAAGTGATTGAAAAAAACCACTCTCAGCTTAATTTTGGAAATGCCCACAATATATTAAGTAAAATGATTTTGGACATTTTAAATTATCAACACGAAAATCGTCAACTTTCAAGATTAGTATACCGTGAAGTCACATTAGATTCAGTACTAATACGAGAGGTGATGACAACTTATTTAACGAAAGAAAAATACTTCATTAAGTCAGTCATTGATCAAGGGATTCAGGAAGGGTATTATCGTAAAGGGATTGTATCACATATGATCATACAATTAAGAAGCCTTTTGCATATGCCCTATTTACAACCGCAATATATGAGTGAAGTACTTCATATCCAACCACATGAAGCCTATTTTGTCCATCAATATTATAAAGAGCTAAAATTTTGGTTGAACACATTACGGGTCGAGAATCATTCCTTAGATGGAAAACTATTAGCTATTCGCTAATCTCTCATAATATATGTAATGCTTCCCAACATCCCTTGCACTATGGGCGTCTGAACCATAGATAAGAGGGATCTTTTGTTGGCGTGCCATTTTAGCAATCCATTCACTTGGATATGTTTCACCACAAAACTCTTTTCGTAAACCGGCTACATTATAATCAATTTCCAAACCTTTTTCTTTTATAGCTTGTAAAATCCCTTTAATAGATTCTTCTGTTGAAAAAGGAGAAGGGTACAATTTTTGGAATTTATTTACGAGAGTAATGTGGCCAATACGCTTTGGCTTATATTTCCCCAAGTTACTATGAATCGAATGTAAAACTTCCTGATAATAAGAAAGATGAAGATTTTGTATAGATCCAGCAATATCAATCATCTTCCCAAACGTTTTCTCATCATAATCCATACAATAGTATGATTGATTGAATTTAAGGAAATGAACGGAAAGAATACTATCATCTAAGAACTTTCCATATTGGTTTAAAAATTGCTTAGTTTCAGCCTCATAATCCTTTATATAATCGACTTCTAATCCAATATTTATCGTGATTTTGTTTCGATATTTAACTTTTAATGCTTCAATGTCCCTTATGTATTCTTCAATATCCTCTAATTTCATTGCACTATCTTTCATTGGAGTGGGATCAGTAAATGTTTTGGGAAGTGGTGCATGTTCAGTGAAAGTTATGCAGTTAAACTCTTCTTTCATTGCCTGCTCAATATATGCTTCAAGCTTATCCTTCGTCCCATGTGGACAATAAGGTGTATGAATATGTCCATCTTTTTTATCCATCAAAAATCATCCTTTCAAAAAACATGGCGGCAGGCCGTTTTTATAATTTTTCCGATACTTAAAAGTAAGAAACCTTTTAAGTATCGGAATTGGACATTTAATGTAAAAAAAATAAAATTTCTGCTCAAAAATTGTCGTTTACATGGTATCATAAATACATTGAAAATAACATGAAAAAAGTATTACTTAATTTAGAAGATTCTTTCTTCTCAGGTGAAAAAAGAATCGTTTGCTTAAACTTGTTTTGCATAATTAAAAATAATGTTAAAAAATGAACAATACTTATTACATAGATTTTTCGAAAAACGCTTATCAGCATGATATTGTGAAATTTTGATCAGTAGGGAGTTTTCTTCCTGTCATGAGGATTTTGTGTAACAACGAGGGGGCTCATTATGGAAGTAATAGTTGGTTTAATTCTCCTTCTATGTATTCTGTTTGGTGTGGGATACATTTATAGAAGAAGAATCTATAAAGATGTTGATCGGTTAGAAGCTTGGAAAATTCAAATCATGAATCGGTCGATAATTGATGAATTATCAAAAGTTAAAGAATTAAAAATGGTGGGCCAAGCAGAGGAACTATTTGATCAATGGAGAAATGAATGGGATGAAATTATCACAACTCAGCTACCTGAAGTAGAGGAACTCCTCTTTGATGCAGAGGATCACTCTGATAAATATCGATTTAAAAAAGCTAGAAATGTTCTTGGACATATCGAAAAAGTTTTGACAACAGTTGATGAAAATATTGATAAAATCATCGAGGAAATAAATGAACTAGTTTCTAGTGAGGAAAAAAACAAGGTAGAGAGTGAAGAAATCAAGCAACAAGTCAAAAAAGTGAAAAAAACATTGCTAGCACACAGTTATCAGTTTGGCAAAGCACATGGAAAATTAGAGGAGAAATTAGCTGAAGTTTCAGAAGTTCTTAAACAATTTGATTCCGAAACAGAAGAGGGAAACTATTTAGCTGCTAGGGAGATACTGTTAAAAGTGAAGAAGGAACTTGAGCATCTTCAGGTTAAAACAAATGACATCCCTAAACTGCTCACCGAATGTAATATTACATTACCTAACCTTCTAAATGAGTTAGAAGAAGGTTATAAAGAAATGGTTGGTAATGGCTATTATTTAGAACATATTCAAGTTGAAATAGAAATCGACAAAATTAACAAGCAAATAGAAGGATATCGGAAGCAACTTGAAAATGCTGAGATTGACGATGTCGCGGAAAGTTTGCAAGCCATACAAGAATCAATTGATACAATTTATGATCTATTAGAAAAAGAAGTTGAGTCAAATCAATTTGTTAAGCAAGCGAAAGAAACAATTAATCATAAATTGATTGAACTATCTGAACAGAATATAGCAACGATCGAAGAAACCAATCTCGTCAAACAAAGCTATCAATTGTCTAACACTGAACTTGATAGACAAAAACAAATTGAAAAACAACTGTCACAAATTGTAAAGAAATTCGAGCATATCAATCAAAATTTACAAAATGACCATGTTGCACATTCGATTATTAAAGATGAACTTGGAGAAATAGATAAGCAAATTTCTCAGCTTTTAGACGATCATAACGAATATCGTGATATGCTTCAAACTCTTAGAAAAGACGAGCTACAAGCACGAGAGAGTTTAAATAATTTAAAGAGAGTATTATTAGAAGCAAGTAGAGCGGTTCATCAAAGTAATATACCTGGTTTGCCTGTTGATTTCGTTGAGCTTATTGACAAAGCAAGAATAGAAGTTCAAAAAGTAACATTAAAATTAGATGAAATTCCACTTAATATGATTGTCGTAAATCAATTGCTTGAAGATGCAGTTCAAACAGTAGAATCTCTAAAACAATATGCTGATGAAATAATTGAACAAGTCACATTAGTTGAAAAGGTTATTCAATATGGCAATAGGTATCGCAGTCGAAATTCTCAACTTGCCACAAAGTTTAGAGAAGCTGAGGAATTGTTTAGAAATTATGAATACAGGAAGTCATTAGAAGCAGCAGCAGCAGCCCTTGAACAAATTGAACCTGGCTCGCTATCAAAAATACAAGAAATCATAAATGAACAAAAGCTTAAATAAAACGATTAAATACAGGATGATCTAGTGAAATCAATCCCATGTAGCTAAGTAAACAGCTTAATACATGGATCATTTCATCTAGTCATTCTGTTTTTTATTTTAAGAAATAGGCTTTGTTATCAGGCTTAAAAAGACCAGAAAGGTTCGAGCGTCGTGGAAGACGTTCTTCATCAAAGCTATGCAGGGCAAAAGTATGGTGAGCATCGAGGAAGACGTCCTTCATCAAAGCTATAAAGAACTAAATCGATAACCATTTTACAAGAATAAAAAATGAGCATAGTAATATTTTAATTTTGTACATTGTTATGATAATATTACATGTTGATGATGATGGAAGAAGAATTGTTCATCATCTAGAACAGAAGTTCTTTTTACTTAGTATTGGTCATTTAGCCAAAGCACATTACCTTAGACTAGAGGATATACAGCCAGTGCGGTTACAGTGAGTATACTTCAAATTTGTAACAGCTGCTCTGTCTAATATTTCTTGAATAAATGGTTAACATCACTTTATTTCTCTAAGGATTTTGTATGCTCGTGCTGAGTAGAATCTTTGCGGAATTCAATATGAGAAGAGGAAATACGGCATGTTGTATTTAGATAATAGTGCGACAACTAAACCTTATCCAGAGGTGTTATCGACGTATTTAAAAGTAACAGAGGATTATTTTGCAAATCCTTCTTCATTACATAAACTTGGCAGTGAAGCCGAAATGCTTCTAAATCAATCTAGAAAGCAAGTGGCAACCCTTTTAGGTGTACAACAAGGGGAAATTATTTTTACTTCCGGGGGCACTGAAGGAAACAACCTTGCAATTAAAGGTGCTGCACTAGCAAATAAACATAAAGGAAGGCATATTATTACATCATCAATTGAACATCCTTCCGTTTTAGAATCATTTAAACAACTTGAAGAATTCCATGGCTTTAACGTTACATATTTACCTGTTAACGGAGAAGGTATCGTTTCACTTGAACATTTGGAAAAAGCAATCCGTGATGATACAATCCTCATATCAATTATGCATGTGAATAATGAAGTGGGGACGATTCAACCTATTGCCGAGATTGGACAAATGTTAAAAAATAATCAGAACATCCTTTTTCATGTAGACAATGTGCAAGGAATAACAAAAGTCCCTCTAGATTTAAAAAATGCAAATATTGATCTATGTACCATTTCAGGCCATAAATTTCATGGATTAAATGGATCAGGGGTTTTATTTAAGAGGTCAGGAGTTGATCTGCTTCCTCTTTTTTCGGGCGGTTCACAAGAGCTTCAGATGAGATCAGGGACAGAGAGTCTTGCAGGAAATGTAGCATTAGCGAAAGCTCTTCGGATGGCAACTGAGAAAGCAGCAAAAAGAGGGCAGCATTTAGAAAATCTTCACAAGCAGTTAAGAGTAAAATTAATGAATATAGAAGGTGTTGTTATAAATACACCGTTAAAAAACGCAGCACCACATATTATTAATTTTTCAGTACCTGCAGTGAAAGCAGAAGTACTCATTCACTTTTTAGGTGAACACGATATATATGTTTCAACCACCTCTGCTTGTTCGTCTAGAAGTAAAACAAACAGTCAAACATTACTTGCCATGAATAAACCTCAAGATATTGCAAAAAGTGCAATTAGAGTAAGTTTATCATATGAAAGCAATGAAGAGATGATTCTCACTTTTATAGACACTCTTTCTAAGGGAATTGAAAAATTAATGAAGGTAATGAGGTAATAAAATGAAATTTGATCACATATTAATTCGATTTGGGGAAATATCTACTAAAGGACGTAATCGCAGAAAATTTGTTGATAGATTAAAGCAAAATATAAAAGTAGTGCTACCTGAATACACTAACCTAGAATATGAGGGAACACGTGATAGATTATATATTCATTTACATGGTGAGGATCATGAAGGAATCGTTAACAAGTTACAGCACATATTCGGCATACAATCATTTAGTTTAGCTATTAAATGTGAAAGTGATTTATCAAAGATAAAAGAAAGTGCATTAGAAGCTGTTAAAGGGCTATATAAACCAAATGATACATTTAAAGTAACTGCAAAAAGAGCGAATAAACAATTTCCTCTTGATACGAATGAATTAAATTATCAAATTGGAAGTCATATCCTCATCAATACGGAAGGCTTAACGGTAGATGTAAAAAATCCAACAATTAACGTTCGTGTCGAGGTTCGCAGTGAGGCAACATTCATCACTTGTTTTGATTATAAAGGGGCAGGTGGTCTGCCGGTTGGTTCCAGTGGGAAAGGGATGTTATTACTATCTGGAGGTATCGACAGTCCGGTAGCTGGTTATTTGTCATTAAAAAGGGGTGTAGAGTTAGAAATTATCCACTTCTTTAGTCCACCATACACAAGTGAGCGTGCTAAACAAAAGGTTATTGATTTAACACGGGAGCTGACTGCATTTGGTGGGAAAATAAATCTTCACATTGTCCCATTTACAGCAATACAAGAAAAAATTCAACAGCAAGTACCTGAAAATTATACGATGACATCGACTAGAAGAATGATGCTAAAAATAGCAGACAAACTTCGTGAAAAAAAGCAAGCTCTAGCTTTAATTACTGGTGAAAGTCTTGGGCAAGTTGCCAGTCAAACATTAGAAAGTATGGTTGCTATTAATGATGTAACGAATACACCGATCATTAGACCACTCATCACGATGGATAAAACTGAGATTATCGCTATATCCAAAAATATTGGTACGCACGATATATCGATCCGTCCTTATGAGGATTGCTGTACAATTTTCACACCAGCAAGTCCGAAAACAAAACCAAAGCTTGAAAAAGTATCGCGTTTTGAAAGTTTCGTCGATTTTGAGGAACTTATTAATGATGCGATAGAAAATATTGAATCAATTGAAGTTTCACAAGAACAAAAAGATGAATTTAGCAGCTTATTTTAAATCGAAATTGCTAAAATTTACTAATTGTTAAAGTGAATGAAGCCATGTGTATTTACACATTCTATACTCACAAGGAGGTGATACACATGGCACAAAACAATAACAGTAACCAACTAGTTGTACCTGGTGCTCAACAAGCAATCGATCAAATGAAATACGAGATTGCTTCTGAATTTGGAGTTAACCTAGGAGCAGAAACGACTTCACGCGCTAACGGATCTGTTGGTGGTGAAATCACAAAACGTTTAGTATCTTTCGCTCAACAACAAATGGGTGGTTCTTTCAAATAATATGAATTTCATAAAAGAATGGCTACGAGAGCGGGGGGAAACCCCGCTCTTTTCATGTATGTAATAACGTTCTAAGTTGTAATTAATGAAACTTTCCAGCAAGTGTGAAGCTAGACATGAATAAAATAATGAATAAAACATTTTTCTAATATATGCAGCTTTTTAACTGAACATATAATCATTGTTCAATTGTGATATTTAAATAAATTTCACAATTAGGTTATAATGATAGTACAAACATTAAGGAGGGGGAAAAATGGTAAGAGAAGAACTACTTGCACCATTAAACTATAATCTTGTAGAAGAGATAGAAAAGCATGCAAAAGATGCGACAAGAATTGCTCTTAAATGGGAAAATGAGCAAGGAGAAAGAAGCGAGATTACTTACCGATCCTTATTAGACAAAGTAAATCGAATCGGAAACGCTCTTCTAAACCAGGGATTAGAGGTTGGCGATAAGGTTCTAGTGATAATTCCTAGATTAATAGATGCATATGCTGTTTATCTTGGTGCATTGAAAGCAGGCTTAGTAGTTATTCCTAGCTCTGAGATGTTACGAACTAAGGATATACAGTATCGAATAACACATGGTGATGTAAAAGCAGTAATATGTTACGGGCTTTACACGAATGAATTTAAAGAGATTAGAGAATATGAAAACCTAATCAAAATTGTTGTAAATGGATCTGAAGCTGATTGGTTATCGTTAGAAGAGCTGATGACAAAACAAAGTACAGAAATGGATATAGCAAAAACAAAGTCAGACAGTATGGCCTTTTTATCATATACTTCAGGAACAACAGGTAATCCAAAAGGTGTTGTACATACACATGGATGGGCTTTTGCTCATTTAAAAACTGCCGCTAAAAATTGGTTAAGCATCGAGGAAAAGGATGTTGTGTGGGCCACAGCAGGTCCGGGCTGGCAAAAATGGATTTGGAGTCCATTTCTATCTGTTTTAGGTTCTGGAGCAACAGGTCTTATCTACAATGGGAAATTTAATCCTGAAAAATACTTACAGCTTTTAGATGAATACAAAGTAAATGTGTTATGTTGTACACCAACAGAATATCGAATTATGGCTAAGGTTGATAACTTAGAGAACTATTCACTCTCAGCCTTACATAGTGCTGTTTCAGCTGGTGAACCTCTCAATCGTGAGGTAATAGAAACATTCCAGCATTATTTTGATGTCAAAGTCAGAGATGGATATGGTCAGACAGAAAATACCCTGCTTGTAGGTGTCATGAAGGATATGGAGATTCGAGCTGGTTCAATGGGCAAGCCTACACCAGGAAATGATGTAATCATTATAAATGAAGAAGGCCTGCCATGTTCTATTGATGAGGTAGGAGACATTGCCGTTCATAAAGATACACCTGCTTTATTTAAAGAATACTATAAAGATCATGAACGGACAGCAAAACAATATAGAGGCGACTACTATATAACGGGTGACAGAGCTAAGATGGATAAAGACGGTTACTTTTGGTTTGAAGGGCGCAGTGATGATATAATCATTAGTTCTGGCTATACAATTGGCCCATTTGAGGTTGAAGATGCATTAGTTAAGCATCCTTTAGTAAAGGAATGTGCAGTTGTTGCTAGCCCTGATAAAGTTAGAGGTAATATCGTTAAGGCTTATATCGTATTAAAAGATCATTCAAAACATGTAGACCGTGAAATCATTCCATTATTACAAGAGTATGTAAAAAATCAAACGGCTCCATATAAATATCCTCGTGAAATTGAATTTATTGAGGAGCTGCCAAAAACGTCATCAGGGAAAATTCGCCGGATTGAGCTGCGCCAACGTGAGGAAGAATTAAAATTAGGTTAATGAAACAGAAAACCAGGTGTTCCCCACCTGGTTTTTTACGTACTTAAATTAAATTTGTTCATGTTTCCATTTATTGTCATATTTATCTAAGTCACTTTGTGCCTCAAAACTTATTATAAAAATGTTCTTTTCACTTTCTCCCAATAAGAATTATCTTTTAATTTTACCGTTTTTATTGGTTGGTCAGATAGAGTATATTCTAACTGTTTAACATTTCGGATACTTAATGCTTCATTATCCATACCGATAATAGGGTAGTCGTTACCATCTTGTACAATTTTTAGAAGTAACTTTCGTTTATCACTTAAAATAAAGGAAGATCCTAAAGTACGATATAAATTATTATTTAAGGATGCTATTTCACTTACTTGAATACAAGGAATCATTGGATCAACAACAGCACCATTTACTGATTTGTTATAGGCTGTACTTCCTGTTGGAGTGGCGATTAACATGCCATCGCCTCTAAATGTTTCAAAATGTAACGCATCAATGAAAACATCAATGACAAATGTTTTAATAATACTTGATCTTATCGAACACTCATTTAAACATTTAAATGTAGTAGAGTCGTCTATTTTAACTTCTATAACAGGATACTTTCTAACTTCAATTTGTGATTCAGTAATGGCAGTTATCATTTTATCCTGATCGTCAATATGGAAGTCACAATACAAACTTATCGTCTCATCAATACCAATTCCTGCATACAAACAATCTGATCGAAAGTTTGTTTTACGAACAGCTTGTAAAAACGCTCCATCGCCCCCTATGCTTACAATAATATTTGCGAGTGCAGGATCTTCCACGACATTAAAATCATGATTCTTTGCAAATTCTATAATAGAATTAATTTTTTCTAGTAAGCCTTCCTCTTTTTTGTAATAAAAGTAAACATTACGACGATCTGACATGATGATTCCTCCTATTAGTAATAATTGGTAGTATACCTCCACATTTTACCTTGTTAATGGTACAATACTCTATGTTGTTTAGTTTATCACTTTACATAAAAAATGGTAATAAGTAAGTTAATCATAGCATAATAATCACCAGATTAAGGAGGAGAAAGAGTTAATGAATGGAAAAAGATGGGGAGCAATTGCAATAGCAAGTTGTTTATTTGTGTTTTCTATTATTACTAGTTCAACTATGATGTTTATTAAGAACAGTGAAATGTTTTCAGATCCCTTTGCAGCAAATGCCTCTTTTACGGAGGAAATTATGGAAGAAGGTTCACCTGATAATAAAATTCTAGTTTTAAATATTAATGGAGTCATTCAAGATACTGGGGAAGATGTTACATCTTTCTTTAGTTCTCCGGGCTATCATCACCAAACGTTTTTAGATATGATTGAGGCGGCCGGGGAAGATAAAAATGTCAAAGGTGTTATTCTTAGAGTCAATTCACCTGGTGGCGGTGTTGTTGAAAGTGCAGAAATACATAAAAAACTGATTGAATTAAAAGAAAATAGTAAAAAACCTCTTTATGTATCAATGGGAACAACTGCAGCCTCTGGCGGATATTACATTGCTACACCAGCAGACAAAATATTTGCAGCACCAGACACGATGACAGGGTCTCTCGGTGTTATTATGCAATCAATTAATTATAGTAAATTAGCTGAAGAGTTTGGCGTGAAATTTGAGACAATTAAAAGTGGTCCATACAAGGATATTTTCTCTCCGGCACGTGAGATGACAGAAGATGAAAGAAAAATCCTTCAGACAATGGTAAATGACTCATATAACGGGTTTGTAAATGTCATAATGGAAGGTCGATCATTACCAGAAGCAGAGGTTCGTAAATTAGCGGATGGACGTATTTATGATGGTAGACAAGCAAAGGAAAATAAACTAATCGATGAGTTAGGTTATTTTGATGATACAGTTGCAGCTATGAAAAAAGATTTAGGGATAAAAAATGCACAAGTAGTTGAGTATGGTGAATCATTAGGTCTTGATTCATTCCTATCGATGGGTGCTAGTAAAGTATTTAATGAGGAAATGGAACTGAATAATCTTTATAAAATGCTTTCGCAACCAAACTCTCCAAGACTTATGTACTTGTATTCTGAATAAGGAGGCAAAATCGTGGATGCTACCTTTGAAAATGTAGAGAATTCAGAAGCAGCTTATGATCAAGTAGAAAAGATAAAGTCAAATGATTACAATCATTTACTGGCAGGTTTTTGGATTCGTCTATGGGCTTATCTAATTGATTTACTTGTCGTAAGCAGTGTCAATCGAATCTTAATTTATCCGCTCTTTGAATTAATGGGCTTAAATAACAATAAATCGTTTATTTTTTCACCAGTTTCAATCGCAACAGCTCTTATCTTTTTCGCCTATTTTGTCTTAATGACAAAATATCTAAATCAAACTCTAGGTAAAATGATATTTGGTATAAAAGTAATTTCTATAAAAGAAGAAAACATTAGTTGGGGAACAATTTTATTTAGAGAATTCATCGGACGCTACATTTCAAAAACAATTTGGATTGGCTATCTCATTGTCGCGTTTACCCCAAAAAAACAAGCTCTTCACGATATTTTTGCTGATACACAGGTTATTCATGAAAAGTTATATATATTGAAACACAATCAAGTAAAGTCTGCTGAATAGATCAGCAGGCTTTTTTTATTCATTTTTGAGTAAAGCCTTGAATTTAAGAACATATAGACTAAGACTTAAAAAAAGGCTGTTTTCCCAAACTTTGTTGCTATTTTCCAAGTAGTGCTGTGGGGTGATTGCAGCGAGAGGATGCTCGCTTTTTAGCGGGGCGGGCGGTGAGCCTCCTCAGCATAAACCCCTGCATGAGTCTCACCTGTCCCGCTGCTCCCGCATGAGTCTCGCAATCTGCTCCAATCAACTTTAAATAGTTTTCGTTTTAACAGCAACAATCTCTTAGAAAAGAGCCAAAAAAAACTTACACAGAGGTTGCATGTTTATTTTACTTTTATAAGGGTGATAATGGTAAATTGAAGGGATGTGATGAAAGCCGATGTTTTGGTTTATCGTAATTTTACTTTTTTTATTATTCCTATTTATTATGATTATTCTTACTAAAATAACAGTGACGCTAGATTTAAATCATAGTGGTGATAATGACCACTTTAAAATAAAATTCCGAGCCTGGTATGGGTTAATACGATACACCATCGACATTCCATTTGTGAAAGTGGATGATACCGGCCCTAACCTTATTGTTAAGCAAAAACAGAAACTAGGAAGTGACAGTGAGCATAATAAGGGGAAGAACAAGGAAGAAAAGGTAACACCTGATGAAGTAATGAATAGTTTAAGCGATGTAAAAGAGATTACACAACATATTGTTGGATTACATAAAATTGTGAAGCGTTTTTTAAAGAAAGTAAAAGTAAAGAAATTAGAATGGCATTCACAATTAGGTATCGGTGATGCAGCACACACCGGATTATTAACTGGTGCAGCATGGGCAATTAAGGGAAGTGTCATAGGTATCATCAGCCAGTATATGAAATTACTTATTACTCCAGTTGTCACCATTACCCCTGAATTTAATAGGCTTTGTTCAAAAACAAAATTACAATGTATTATTCAGTTTCGAATCGGGCAAGCTATGCTAGCAGGTATTCGATTCATTAAATATTGGAAAGGTGGACGTCCGAAGTTAAAAAATAACCCATTTTCATTTTTTACAAACTAACTTTGTTAAGACACCTATTTTTAGTATGTAATGAGCATGACCGGTTAAATAAAGAGTAGGAGGCTACATAACATGAGTGATCATCCAATTCAAGGATTAATGAAAACAGCAATGGAAAATTTAAAACAAATGATTGATGTAAATACGATTGTTGGCGATCCAGTTGAAACACCAGATGGAAGTGTGATCCTAACTGTTTCGAAAGTAGGGTTTGGGTTTGCAGCGGGAGGTAGTGAATTTAATGCTACAAGTCCTGAAGAAGGCGACTCTCAAAAGACTCCAAAGCTTCCTTTCGGTGGTGGAAGCGGTGGTGGAGTTTCCATTACACCAATAGCCTTTTTAATTGTTTCTTCAACAGGCGTGAAAATGCTTCATTTAGATGAAAGTACGCATTTATATGAAAAAATATTAGAAGCTGCACCGCAAACAGTTGAGAAAATCCAAAATATGTTCAAAAAAAATAAAGAGAGTAATTCTGCAGCAACTGGAAATGTTCAAAACCAACAAAAGCAGGATTTAGATTTTTAACTGCCTAACTAGGCAGTTAAATTTTTTTTGCAGAAAAGATTGTAAAGACAGACCCAGTGTCTAGCCCTAATTTATCTGTTAGGAATTAAGGAGAAAACACCTTTGATTCCTGACTTTATTAAATTTACCGCCAGTAACCTGCCTTTTGGGCTTTTCTTCGATTTTAAATCATAATAATTGATAATTATTAACAGCTAGGCTATATTTACACTGTACATAATTAAAAGGAGGAATTTGGTATGGCATCAGTTACATTTAAAAACAACCCAATTACTTTAGTTGGAAATGAAGTAAAAGTAGGAGACACTGCACCTGATTTTACAGTACTAGCAAACGATATGTCACCAGTAACACTTGCAGATTCAAAAGGAAAAGTTCGCCTTATTTCTGTTGTACCTTCAATTGATACTGGCGTGTGTGATGCGCAAACTCGTCGATTCAATGAAGACGCTTCTAAATTAAATAATGTAGAGGTATTAACTATCAGTGTTGATTTACCATTTGCACAAAAAAGATGGTGTGCAGCAAATGGACTAGAAAATGTAAAAACACTTTCTGACTACAAAGATCTTTCATTTGGTGAAGCATATGGTGTTCACATGAAAGAATTACGTTTATTAGCTCGTGCAGTATTTGTTGTGGATGCTAATGATAAAGTTACGTATGTAGAATATGTAAGTGAAGGAACAAATCATCCTAACTATGAGGCTGCAATTGAAGCTGCAAAGACAGCACAATAATAAGAAAAATACAATTTGAAAATGGAGACTGCCAGTTAGGCAGTCTTTTTGTATGTGGGCATAAATAAGACATGTAGTCAAATAAATCTGGACCAAGTAGAACTCTCATGCTTGTTTGAGATTTCTTCTGTTCCTTAATGATTACCTCGTTTCCGCTTTAGATAATTCAGAGCATTATCGATTTTTTGGCTCTGATAGAATTATTTAGCCTTGACTTGCATCAAAGAATAGAAGTCACAGATTAAGTGGAATTATATTAACTGATAAAAGTTTTTAGCAATCATAAAGAAAATTTTCCTAATCAAGTTATTATCACGAAGCTGACCAAGAACTTGCGCTTTTTTGGGTAGATGTCTAAAATATATGGTGGTATGACGGTGAGGAGGATAATGGAATGAAAACAATTTCTAAAATAGAGAACTTATTTACTGTAATAAATGAAACGGCTGAACTTATTGCAAAAGAGTGTCAGTATACTTACATAGAAGCAGTTGCTGAAACAGGTGAAAATATGTTCCATAGTGCGATCTTACAAGAAGAGCTGAGTGAGATCGCTGAAAAGAGTTTAAAAAGAAAATACGAATCGATAAATATAAAATCTTTTGATAAAGAAGAGATTCGAAAAGCATTTCAGTTGTCAATATTAAAAGGGTTAAAAGAAGGGGCACATCCGAATCATCAAATGACACCTGATACAATAGGATTGTTCTTAGGGTATTTAGTAAGTAAATTTGCAGGGAATCGTAAGGACATCTCGATATTAGATCCAGCAGTGGGTACAGGAAATTTACTTACAACGATATTAAATTACTTACCGATTGAGAATATTGATGCATATGGTGTTGATGTAGATGATTTACTTATTAAACTAGCTTATATTAATTCAAATCTCCAAGAGCATCCAATTCAATTTTTTAATCAAGATAGCTTAGAACGCTTATTAATAGATCCAGTTGATATCGTTTTATGTGATTTACCTGTCGGCTATTATCCTAATGATGTTGAAGCATCAAAATATATGCTAAAAGCTGACGAAGGGCACTCATATTCACATCATCTTTTCATTGAGCAAAGCATTAAGCACACGAAAGAAAATGGTTATTTATTTTTTATTGTACCTAACTCATTATTTGAAACGAAGGAAGCGCCAAAGCTTAATCAATATTTACGAGAGATGGCTGTTATTCAAGGATTTATTCAATTACCATATTCTCTTTTTAAAGATGAAAAACATGGAAAAAGCATCTTGATTTTGCAAAAGAAAGGTGAAAACACAAACCCATTAAAGCAAGCATTGCTTGTTGACTTACCAAAATTCTCTAATAAAGAGGCAATGAATACGATAATGAAGCAAATAGACAATTGGTTTCGCGAACATAAAAAATAAGATAAATTTCTTAATTAGGAGACATCATTCTGTGATGTCTTCATTTTTTTTGTTTAAAAATCGCTTAAAACAACTGCTTAATTATGAGAATTGTTAGACTTTTGTTTGTAAACGATTGCATTTTAATCAACTTCTTGAAATGTCTAAAAGTCAGTGTTTAAATGAAAAAGGCAGATAATAATCGGTAGCATTTTGTGAAGAATAAGGATGTTAACATTTATAGCAAAATGGATTCGTTTATTGACATTAAACATCATATAGAGCGGTATAAAAGGAGAGTAACTAAATGGCAAAAATTATTGCAATTAATGCAGGTAGTTCATCATTAAAATTTCAACTTTTTGATATGCCAAGTGAGAAGGTATTAACAAAAGGATTAGTAGAAAGAATTGGGATCGGTGATTCTGTCTTTACAATTTCAGTAAATGGCGAAAATCAAACTGAAGTGAGTGATATCACTGATCACGCAGTAGCAGTAAAAATTCTTTTATCTAAATTAACAGATTTGGGAATCATTCAATCACTTGATGAAATTCAAGGAATTGGCCACCGTGTTGTACATGGCGGGGAAATTTTTAATGATTCTGCCATCATAACAGAAGAAACGTTAAAACAAATTGAAGATCTTTCTGAATTAGCTCCACTACACAACCCTGCAAATTTAGTAGGTATAAAAGCGTTCCAAGAGGTTTTACCAAAAGTTCCGGCAGTAGCTGTTTTTGACACAGCATTCCACCAAACAATGCCTGAACAATCATTTCTATATAGCTTACCATATGAGTATTATGAAAAATTTGGAATTCGTAAATACGGTTTCCATGGAACATCACATAAATATGTGTCAGAACGTGCTGCTGAAATTTTAGGAAGACCAATCGAACATCTTCGCTTAATTTCTTGTCACTTAGGTAATGGTGCAAGTATCGCGGCAATTGAAGGTGGAAAATCGATTGATACATCAATGGGATTCACACCTCTAGCAGGAGTTGCGATGGGTACACGTTCCGGAAATATTGATCCTGCTTTAATTCCATTTATTATGGATAAAACAGGTAAGTCTGCTGATGAAGTATTAGATATACTTAACAAAAAGAGCGGAATTTTAGGTTTATCAGGAATATCAAGTGATTTACGTGATAATATCCAAGCAGAAAAAGAAGGTAATGAAAGAGCGAAAATGGCCCTTGAAGTATTTGCGAGCCGTATCCATAAGTATATTGGTTCTTATGCAGCGAGAATGTCAGGTGTCGATGCGATTATTTTCACTGCCGGAATCGGTGAAAATAGCATTGAAATCCGTGAAAGAGTATTAAAGGGTTTAGAATTTATGGGAATTTATTGGGACCCTACTCTTAATAATGTACGTGGTCAAGAAACATTTATCAGCTATCCACATTCACCTGTAAAAGTTTTAATTATTCCTACAAATGAAGAAGTAATGATTGCACGTGATGTTGTACGCTTAGCTAAATAAGGACTAGAAAAGACAGTCGATTAAGTCGACTGTTTTTTTTATAAAGGTTCGCTTGAGTAATCCTAAATTCAGTGAAAATCAATTTAAAAACTTTAAGTGCTATCGTTTACTTCAAATTTAGATTCGAACACATTAGGGATGATTATCTCGTCATAGCATTTTGTGTTAAGATAAAGGTAACCAGATTCAACCATTACTATCCAACTTTTAAAGTTGAATTAAGGAGATAACCGGATGAATAAGACTGTACGTCAAAAGACTATTTTAAATGAAATTTCATTGTGGGAGCAAGAACTACAAAATGATGTTCGCACAGACTTAGGCCGGACTTTTGATAGATGGATCAAACGCAAGCTGGATGAAATCCCAGACTCCATGAAACAAATATTTTTTGAGAAGCTTGATGCTAGTCTTTTTAATTTACATTCATTTATTCAAAATTCATTGATTCAACAAGATGCAAAAAAACAAATCCTCCTTTCTGCAAAGGCATTGAACGAAGAAATCTTTCAAATAAATGATTTACATAAACTTCATATCGATCAACTTCATTACTTAGCAGATCTCCAAACATCAAAGCATCGACTCTATTCATTTATACAAGGTGGTTTAACTGGAACAGGCGGAATTCTATTAACCGGTATTGATATTCCCATACAAACGATTCTTAATTTACGATCGATTCAAATGGTGTCAATGTGTTATGGATATGAAATCAACAATCCTTATGAGATGATGACATCGTTAAAGGTTTATCATGCTTCACTATTGCCGAAACACTTGCAATATAACCAATGGCATGAATTGAAAAAGGAAATTGATTCTGATGATGACATTTTTTACTTTTATGAAGGAAAAGAAGACTTGTCGAATAGAAACAGCTTGGAGTATATAGTAAAACAAGTTGCAAAGCTCTCTGTTTTATCACTTTTCAAAAGAAAGCTCGTAGCCGGACTTCCACTGGTGAGCATGATGATCGGAGCAGGTATGAATTATCAGCATACTCGTCGAATCACTGAATTTGCTAATAAATATTATCAATACAGGTTTATTAATGACAAATCACACTAATTTTAGGAGGGTTTTATGAGTAGTATTGAACATAAATTAGAAGCTCCTCAATCAGTTTCCTGCAAAGTTATTACAATTAGTGATACTCGTGATAAAGAAACTGATAAAAGCGGTCAACTAATAAAAAGGCTGCTGGAAGAGAATGGACACAATGTTGTAGATTGCGAAATTGTCAGAGATGAAAAAACGCTTATCCGCAGTTCTATTTTAAAAGGGTGTGAAACAAGTAATGTTGATGTTGTCATTACAAATGGCGGCACTGGTATTGCGAAAAGAGATGTCACAATCGAGGCGGTTGAATCATTGATTGAGAAGGAGATACCAGGGTTTGGGGAGATTTTTAGAATGCTGAGCTATCAAGAAGATATTGGCTCTGCTGCAATATTAAGCAGAGCAATTGCAGGTATCTCAATGAATACGGCTATATTTGCCATGCCCGGATCGACTGGGGCTGTTAAATTAGCAATGGAAAAACTCATTCTATCTGAGCTTGGTCATATTGTAAGAGAAATCAGAAAAGATTTGTAGTCTTGGTACAAGTGAAGAATAAAGCATTTATTATACATGTTTACATAAAAGCACCTTGTTTTGCTCAGAAAATAGAGCTAACAAGGTGCTTCGCTTTTTATGAGTGACTTTTTGCTGATGTAATATCCTGTGTCATTCGAAACCATATCCATAAATCATTAATGATTGAAGCAAGATTAGCAATTTCCTCATTTAATATACAACTATGAGTGAAATTTTCTTCTTGATTAAGTACAGCTTGTTTCTTATTTATTTCTTCCTCAAGTTCCTTAATTCGATCAGGTATAGACCCGCGAATTTGCTCCCATTCAGCCAGGATACTATTCTGAAACGAAATACTATACATTTCCCAATCTTTCTTTAATAAGGGTAACCTTATTTTTAGTCTTGGATCATAGGAAAAGTAATTATTCACACTTATTCCCCCGAAATCACTATTTTTTTCACATTTTACTATAGTTTAAATAAAACTTCTATTATTGAATACAAATGATATTGTATCAAGATTAATTTTTATACAAAAAATATGAGAAAATATGCATTTTTCTATTGACGAAATAGGGATACAGTTGTAAAGTGTTACCTAGATAGCAATTGTATTTTTATAAACATATATTAATTTTTATACATTCAAGGAGGAACATATAGATGAAAAAAGTTGTGTTAGCTTACTCTGGGGGATTAGATACCTCTGTTGCAATTAAATGGTTACAAGAACAAGGTTATGCAGTTGTTGCATGTTGTTTAGATGTAGGTGAAGGGAAAGATACTGCTTTCGTTCAACAAAAAGCTCTTCAAGTTGGTGCAGTTGAGTCATATATGATTGATGCAAAAGAAGAATATGCAAAAGATTTTGCGTTAGTTGCTCTTCAAGCACATACGTTATACGAAGGTAAATATCCATTAATTTCAGCTTTATCTCGTCCACTAATTGCGAAAAAACTAGTGGAAATTGCTGAAAAAGAGAATGCAGTAGCGATTGCACATGGCTGTACAGGAAAAGGAAACGATCAAGTTCGTTTCGAAGTATCCATTAAAGCACTAAATCCAGATCTTGAAGTACTTGCTCCAGTAAGAGAGTGGGGTTGGTCACGTGAAGAGGAAATCGAATACGCATCAAAACATGGTATTCCAATTCCTATTAATTTAGACAGCCCATATTCCATTGACCAAAACTTATGGGGAAGAAGTAATGAATGCGGTGTTTTAGAAGATCCATGGGCAGCGCCGCCAGAAGGTGCATATGAATTAACAGCTCCATTAGAAAAAACACCAGATGTAGCGGAAATCATTGAAATTCAATTCGAACAAGGTGTTCCAGTGAAAATTAATGACAAAGATTATCCACTTCATGAGTTAATTCTTAAGCTAAACGAAATAGCAGGTAAACATGGTGTCGGACGTATTGACCACGTTGAGAATCGTCTTGTTGGAATTAAATCACGTGAAGTATATGAGTGCCCTGGTGCGATGACACTTATTAAAGCACATAAAGAGCTTGAAGACTTAACATTAGTAAAAGAAGTGGCTCATTTCAAACCAGTAATTGAGCAAAAATTAGCAGAGCTTATTTATAATGGTCTTTGGTTCTCACCATTAAAAAATGCATTACATGCTTTCTTAAAAGAAACACAAACATATGTAACTGGAACAGTTCGTGTGAAACTATTTAAAGGGCATGCAATTGTTGAAGGAAGAAAATCTGAGTACTCTTTATATGACGAAAAGCTTGCGACATATACAAAAGACGATGCTTTTGATCACAATGCAGCAATCGGATTTATTGAATTATTCGGACTACCAACGAAAGTGAACAGCATGGTGAAAAATAAGAAGGTGGAAGTATGAAAAAACTCTGGGGTGGACGCTTCCAAAAAACCCCTGAACAATGGGTGGATGAGTTCGGCGCATCCATCCATTTTGATCAGGAGTTAGTTGAGGAAGACATCACAGGCAGCCTTGCACATGTTGATATGCTAGGTAAATGTGGAATTATTAGTAATGAAGAAGCTAGTCAAATTACCAATGGCTTAAAAACGCTTTTAGAAAAAGCGAAGAAAAATGAACTTACATTTTCAGTGAATTATGAGGATATTCACTTAAATATTGAGAAGATGTTAATTGATGAAATTGGCCCTGTCGGCGGAAAGCTGCATACAGGAAGAAGCCGTAATGATCAGGTTGCTACAGATATGCATTTATATTTACGTAATCATGTAGCATTGATTGTTGAATTTATTGAAGGTCTGCAAAAATCATTAGTAAATAAGGCTGAAGCACATGTCGAAACAATTTTACCAGGCTATACACATCTTCAAAGAGCACAACCAATTTCTTTTGCTCACCACTTAATGGCTTATTTTTGGATGCTTGATCGTGATAAACAAAGATTTAAAGAGTCAATAAAACGTATAAACATATCTCCATTAGGGAGTTCCGCTCTAGCTGGGACAACCTTTCCAATTGACCGCGAGTATACAGCGCAAAAATTAGGATTTGATGGGATCTACGAAAATAGTCTTGATGGTGTTAGCGATCGTGACTTTATCATTGAATTTCTTAGTAATAGCTCGTTATTGATGATGCATTTATCTCGTTTTTGTGAGGAAATTATTTTATGGTGCTCACAGGAATTTCAATTCATTGAGCTCGATGACACATATGCAACAGGCTCAAGCATCATGCCTCAGAAAAAGAATCCTGATATGGCTGAGTTAATCAGAGGGAAAACAGGAAGAGTTTATGGTAATTTGATGTCTTTACTTACTATTTTAAAAGGCCTTCCATTAGCCTATAATAAAGATCTTCAAGAAGATAAAGAGGGTATGTTTGATACAGTTAAAACAATTGAAGGCAGCCTGCAAATCTTTATTGGTATGATTGATACGATGAAAGTAAATAAAGACAAGATGGAAAAAGCAACGAAAGAAGATTTCTCAAATGCTACTGAACTTGCGGATTATCTTTCAACGAAAGGAATGCCGTTCAGAGAAGCTCATGAAGTAGTTGGTACTCTTGTTTACGAATGTATCCAATTAGGAATATATTTGAAAGATTTACCATTTGAACAATACAAAAAATCTTCTGATCTGTTCGAGGAAGACCTGTATGAAGTTATTAATCCGTTTGAAGCCGTAAGAAAACGGATGAGTGCTGGAGGAACAGGCTTCGAAATGGTGAAAATAGCGATTGAAAAAGCAAAAGCTACACTCAATTAAATCGTTTTGTGAAGCTATATATTTATCTAAGCCATTCCATTCTGAAAGGTATATTCATCTTTCGGTAAGGAGTGGCTTGTTTACTTATTGTGTACAAGGTGCATCCGCCCTTTCTAAATGTCTAGCTTCAGCGCTTCCGCTTTTCTATTAGTATAAGCTCCTTATTTTCAGAGACACTAATCGCGAGTAATTGAAAAATAAGGAGTTGAATAGTTTTGGAAGAGAAAAGAGTGACGAGACAGACTTATTATTATGATCATCTTGGTGAACTAGAAACGATGCAGCAAATTACAGATGCATATGAAAGTGGTGTTGTTGAACTGCAATATGAACAAAACTTCCTTCAGGAGCATTTACAATTTAAGAAAGACTAAGCAAAATAAAGGCTGACTTTGAAAAGGTCAGCTTTTTCTATTCTCAAATGTATGGCATATAAGTTTAAATGAAAAATAGATGTGGATAAAACTTGATTATTGGTCATATTAAGTTGGATAATAATGTTAGTAAGTATTATGTTAGAATATTTTTGTTTTCGAAGTTCTGCGTTATGGAGTTATCATATGATAAATTACGGCCATACTGTTAAAGGACGTTCGATGGAAATGATGATAAAAGGAGGACTATTCGTGAAAATTGGCATTCCTACAGAGATTAAGAATAATGAAAATCGTGTGGCAATGACTCCAGCAGGGGCTTTTCATCTTGTAAAATCAGGTCATGAAGTATTTATCGAAAAAAATGCAGGTGCTGGTTCAGGTTTTACAGATGAACAGTATGTAGAAGCAGGAGCAAAAATTGTTGATTCAGCCCAACAAGCATGGTCAATGGATATGGTGATGAAAGTAAAAGAGCCTATTAAAGAAGAATATCAATATTTTCGTGAGGGCTTATTATTATTTACTTATTTGCATCTAGCACCTGAGCCGGAATTAACAGCTGCTTTAATAGAACATAAAGTGATTGCCATAGCTTATGAAACTGTTCAACTCCCAAATGGCTCTTTGCCGCTACTCACACCAATGAGTGAAGTTGCTGGTAGAATGGCTTCTCAAATTGGTGCGCAGTTTTTAGAGAAACCAAAGGGTGGAAAAGGGATTTTGTTAGCAGGAGTACCAGGAACTCAGCGGGGGAAAGTCACCATCATTGGCGGAGGAGTTGCAGGTACAAATGCGGCCAAAATTGCGATTGGACTCGGTGCCGATGTGACGATATTAGATGTAAATCCTGATCGATTAAGACATCTGGATGATATTTTTAATCGTGAAATTACGACATTAATGTCGAATCCGCTTAATATTGCTGATGTTGTTCGTCAATCAGATTTAGTTATCGGAGCAGTATTAATTCCAGGTGCAAAAGCACCTAAACTTGTAACAGAAGATGTCGTACAATCGATGTCAGATGGTTCGGTCATTGTTGATATTGCTATAGACCAAGGTGGAATTTTTGCTACGACAGATAAAATTACAACACATGATAATCCAACGTATGTGAAGCATGGTGTCGTACACTATGCTGTTGCAAATATGCCTGGAGCAGTTCCACGGACATCCACCATTGCTCTTACAAATGTAACAGTTCCATATGCTGTTCAGATTGCAACAAAAGGTTATAAAAAAGCGTGCTTAGAAAACGAAGCATTATTAAAAGGAATTAATACATTAGATGGATTTGTAACATATGAAGCAGTTGCACAAGCACATGGTTTAACATATTCGGACCCGCGCAGTATATTAAATGGTAAATAAAAGGGAACAAACTTGTTTATTATGGTCTGTCAAATCTTTGATCAGACCATTTTAGTGTTTAAAATTGTAACCAATTAGGGTAAGATTTGAAGGAGAAGCTATAGCTTCTATAAGAAAAAATTGGGAGGGAGCAGGTGAACAAAATGCAAGTTTCATATCATGGGCATTCAGTTGTGCAAATATCTACACAGAATAAAAAAATTATCATTGATCCGTTTATAAATGGAAATGAATTAACTGATTTAAATGTAAAAGATCTTGAAGTAGATGTGATTATTTTAACACATGGTCATAATGATCATGTCGGTGACACAGTGGAAATTGCTAAGAAAAATAATGCATTAGTCATTGCTCCGTATGAGTTAGCGGTCTACATAGGTAAAAATAATATTACTATTCATCCAATGAACATAGGTGGGGCATATCAATTTGATTTTGGTACAGTTAAATTGACACAGGCTTTTCATGGCTCAAGTTATGAAGAAAAGGACGGAACGGTTATTTATACTGGAATGCCTTCAGGTGTCTTATTAACTTCTGAAGGGAATACGATTTATCATGCTGGAGATACTGCTTTATTTTCAGATATGAAAATGATTGGTGAACGAAATTCAATCGATGTAGCATTTTTACCAATTGGAGATAACTTAACAATGGGTCCAGAAGATGCAGTAGATGCTGCAGACTGGCTAAAAGCCAAAAAGGTAGTACCAATCCACTACAATACATTTCCTGCAATAAAACAAAACCCAAATGAATTTACAAAGATGTTGCCAAATGGAGTCGGTATTCCATTGAAAATTGGAGAATCGTTAGAACTTTAATTTTGGCTCTTTTCTAAAATGTAGCTTTTAAAACGAAAACTATTTAAAGTTGATTGGAGCAGATTGCGAGACTCCTTTGGGTGTAGCGGGACAGGTGTATACGCCGAGGAGGCTCACCGCCGCACCGCTAAAAAGCGAGCATCCTCTCGCTGCAATAAACCACACCGCACAACTTGGTAAATAGCAACAAAGTTTACGAAAACAGCCTTAATTTTTAAAGAAGTGAGTGATAGCAGTTAACTGTCATTCACTTCTTTTTTTTATTGTACATGCATAAAATAAACAAAACCTATTTTGAAAGGATGATTGAATGAAAAATTTAATGTATGCATTGATCGCTTTAGGGATGCTTTATTTAGGATTGAGGCAAATAACATTATCTGGAGACCAATTACAAACAGTCTTTGCAATGAGTTGGCTTTGCTTAGCGATTTTTGTTATCGGCGGAAATTTTGCCCATTACCTATATAGACCTAAGAAGCAAGTTCAGGCAAAACAAATACAAATATATAAGAACAATTTGAAAAATAAACGGCAATATATAAAAAGAAGAGGTAACTAATATTCATCATTTCAATTTGACTAAAATAAGCAAGATCTTACAATCTATTTGTCAGGTATTTTTTAAGAGCCAGTATAAATCTATCTAGAGCAGGACAAACAGTTCGTTGATATAAATATGTACCACCCTTATAATAAAAGTGGATAAACATACTAAAATGGTTTATTTATAATTGGTACTTTATAAAAAGGGTGATGCAGCTTGGCTACGAAGCACGAGCAAATTTTACAATATATAAATTCACTTGCTGTCGGTGAAAAAATTTCTGTTCGGCAAATTGCAAAAGAAATTAATGTTAGTGAAGGGACTGCATATCGAGCGATTAAAGAAGCAGAGAATAAAGGTTATGTCAGTACAATTGAACGTGTTGGAACAATTAGAATTGAAACAAAGAAAAAAGAAAATATTGAAAAATTAACATATGCAGAGGTTGTTAACATTGTAGATGGACATGTCTTAGGCGGAAAAGCAGGGTTGCATAAAACATTAAATAAGTTTGTGATCGGTGCAATGGAACTTGATGCAATGATGCGCTATACAGGTGCAGGTAATTTATTAATCGTTGGTAACAGGACAAATGCACATCAATTTGCTTTGGAAGCTGGGGCAGCGGTCTTAATTACAGGTGGTTTTGATACAGACGAGAGTGTGAAAAAATTAGCAGATGAGCTTGAGTTACCGATTATTTCAACTAGCTATGATACATTTACTGTCGGAACAATGATTAACCGTGCAATCTATGATCAATTAATTAAAAAAGAGATTGTCCAAGTAGAGGATATTTTAACACCATTAGATAAAACGATATGTTTATATACATCTGATACAGTATCAACGTGGTATCAACATAATTACGAAACAGGACATGGTCGTTTTCCAGTTATTGACCAAAATATTAAGGTACAAGGAATTGTCACATCAAAAGACATAATGGGGCATGATCATTCAACTTTAATTGAAAAGGTAATGACGAAAAGTCCGATAACGGTTATTGGAAAAACATCTGTTGCTTCGGCTGCACAAATGATGGTTTGGGAAGGTATTGAAGTTTTGCCTGTTGTTGATCAGCAAAATCGCCTTCAAGGCATGATTAGTCGTCAGGATGTATTAAAAGCGCTGCAAATGATTCAAAGACAACCGCAAATCGGTGAAAAGCTTGATGACATTGTGACAAATCAATTTGTGACAATCGATGATGACTCAAAATCGAGCAGCATTTTTCGATGTGAAGTAAGTCCGCAAATGACTAACCACCTTGGTACAATTTCTTATGGAGTATTTACCACACTCGTCACAGAAGCTGCAAATCGTTATTTACGGGCACAAAAAAAGGGTGATATTGTTGTAGAGAATATTACGATCTACTTTATGAAGCCCGTTCAAATGGAAACAATGCTTGAAATCCACCCGAAAATACTTGAGGTTGGGAGAAAGTTTGGAAAAATAGATATTGAAGCATATAGTGACGGGCTAGTTGTAGGTAAAGCAATGATGATGGTTCAACTGATTGAAAGATAGAATAGTGTCCTAAAAGCACAGAGTCTGGCACCTATTATTTTTATTCTTCATAATATAAAAAATAAGAAGCGGCAATCAGAAGCCGCTTCTTATTTTTGTTGTTGAAATTCTTTCATTACGAGTGGCAAATAATGCTTATATGCCCGGTATCCAGCCCAGCAGCTGCCAAGTCCAACAAGGAGAAATAGAATTCCCACTATTAACGATATGCTGGATCGATAGAGGAATAATTGATTAAGTCCAAAGAATGCGACAAATACCCCTAGTGCCATGCTTGATTTAGCTGATATCCAATGTTTTAATAGTTGGTTTTTAGCTCTATATACTTTGGTCTTATAATAAACATAAAAGGCCAAAGAAATAACGATGATGACAACCAATACTGGCATATGTATAATACCTCCACTTTAAGTCAGTCATAAATTAGATAAATAGGGATAAGCCCCAAATGGTTAAAGAAGACAACCACCTTAAGCCTCATGATTCATAAGCATGGTGTGATACCTTTCCCGTTTAGATCCACTACGAAGAACAGCCCTTTAAAGTCCTAGCGTGATATGGTAAATAAATTCAGTTGGAGAAAAAAACACTACATGAAGGCTCACTATATTTTAACATGTCCAGTTAAAAAATGTATTCTTTTCATTTATAAGGTATTCTTTCTTTTTAAATCCTATTTTATATGATTTAATAATTATTAATAAAGATTATAAAAGGAGATACATATGAAACAACAAATTATAGATGAAATACGTCAGAATGACACCATTATTATTCATCGCCATGTTCGTCCAGATCCGGATGCCTATGGCTCACAATGTGGATTAGCGGAAATATTAAAAGCTTCTTATCCAGATAAAAAAATCTATGTCGTAGGCGAAACAGATCCATCTTTGGAATTTCTTTATAAAATGGATCTTGTTGAAGATAATCTTTATCAAGATGCACTTGTTATTGTATGTGATACGGCAAATCAGGCTCGAGTAAGCGATCAACGCTTTAAAAATGGTAAAAAGTTAATAAAAATTGATCATCATCCAAATGAAGATAAGTATGGTGACATTCTATGGGTCGATACGACTGCAGCTGCAACGAGTGAGTTGATTTACGAATTATATTTAGAAGGTAAAGAGGATGGGTTAGTCCTTTCTAAAAAAGCTGCACAGTTATTATATGCAGGTATTGTTGGTGATACAGGTCGCTTCTTATTTCCAAGTACGACAGAAAAGACATTTCATTATGCGAGTGCATTAATTTCTGAAGGAATACAGATTACTCCTCTTTATGATGAACTATATAAAACCAAACGAAATGTAGCGACATTAAGTGGTTATGTATTGCAAAACTTTTCACTGACATCCTCTGGAGCTGCATCAATGAAGATTTCTAAGGAAATATTAACTGAGTACGACGTTACACCCTCAGAAGCATCGCAACTAGTCGGCATTCTAGGCGATATAGAAGGTGTAAAAGCATGGGTATTTTTCGTTGAAGAGTCAGATCAAATCAGAGTTAGATTAAGATCAAGAGAAATCATTATAAATGGATTAGCCAGAAAATATAATGGCGGAGGACATCCATTAGCTTCAGGGGCATCAGTATATAGTTGGGAAGAAGCAGAGAGAGTGCTAAAAGATTTAGATGAGCTTTGTCAGAACATGTAATTGAATGAAAACCGATATGTAGTGGTTCGGAATCCTGGAATGTTCCGAACCTAATTTTATTAAGGAAAGTGTTAGTGGGGAAATATGATGTGGTATTTATGTTAATGTTTACTTATCTCTGATTGGTATGAACCAAAATCCAATATCTGTTGCATCTTCAAGTACGTTAAGTTTTAAAATTTTAATTTCCTTTTTTATTAAATTTGCAATCTCAGGAGATTCAACATAGGCTGAAAACCCTTTTTTTATAATTTCTACCTTTTCTTGAGCAAGTTTTTTAGGGTTTAATATATACAATTTAATCACCTCCGTCATGGTTGAAATGAATATTCCTAAAAGTGTGCAGGTGGAAAGAAAAATGTATATCTTTAATACTTATTAATGTTTAAAAGGAAATATCCTACATTTTTAATTTGTATATAAATTTGTAAGAAAGTTCATTTTGAAAATGAGATTTCTACTTCTATATAAATGGTTGTATATAACATGAATTTTATCATTTCAAGCTTATATTCCTTCCCATCATTCTTGTAAATCTTGTTTTCAATTATTCTCTCAATAAGAAAATGATTGTCGTATACGCTCTCCATATCTTTCGCAATTAAATCTGATAAATTCTTCTTCACATCATCTTCGATATTCGTTATCATGAATTGTTTTGGAAGATACTTTTTACCGTTTACAATATGAACCTCGATATTTTGAACTGTGACTTTTTGTTGTGCTTCTTTATTTAATTTTGAATATTCTTCTTGGTAAATTTTAATGCTATTTTTTAACTCCTCTATATCCCTTTTTTGTTCGTCAATAATCGTACTTTGCTCTTCTTGAATCACACCAAAAATAAACAGAAAAACACACCAGCTGATCACTGCTCCTATTGCAGCGCCAGCAAAGAAACGCTGCCATGTTGGTTGTTTATAATGTTGTGGAACTCTCATTGAATATGCTCCTGTGTTAACCACGTAATAAGGAGCCATCCAGTTTGTGCTCCACCCATGGCCGATATGATTAATAACACTTGTTTGACAATGTCTCTTGTTTCCCCCTGGATAATTCCGCGTTCAAAGCTATAAAAGGCATCAAAAGTGCCGCCAATTGCAGCGACAAGTGCCCATATCTTTAAGCTGTTTGCAAATTCAAACATTTTTGTTAATGGCGGCTCACCAGCTAAAAAAGCACCGATTGCACCGATAAGTGTACCACCCAAAAGCACACCTAAAGCAATAAAAAAGCTATGAATAAAAGCCGGTATAAAGGCTTCGTTGTTCATCTGCATCAACCTCCTGATATTATGTATATGGACGACCTTTTTTAAGTATGTTTTGTTTTAATCGGAAAAAGAAAAGAATCGATTTTTTATTATTTGTCTCGATAAAACTCTAGGAATATAATGAAGGATATAAATAATCTCGAGATTACATGTGCGTAGTTTTAATAAATGAAAAAATGTACGTAAATGAGTCGTGTTTGTATAGCTATATGCCTAGTCTCAAATAAATGAACAGTTAAAAGATCAACCTTGTATGTTAGAGATAGTCCAAGGAGCTTGCACATTCAAAAGAAAGGGGGGACTTTATTTGCCTTTTGTTCACCTTCAAGTAAAAAGTGCTTACAGTTTATTATCAAGCGCGGCAAAGCTTGATAAGCTTGTAAGTAAAGCAAAATCACTCCAATTTAAAGCATTAGCATTAACAGATTTTCAGGTCATGTATGGCACAGTTGCTTTTTTTAAATTATGCAGAAAATATGATATAAAACCGATTATTGGATTGACGATCAATGTTATTGATGATGATGGTGACGGATTAGCTTCTCCCATTGTTTTATTAGCTGAAAATAATTGTGGCTATCAAAACTTATTAAAGATTAGTAGTGCGATTCAAACTAAATCACCTGAGGGGATACCTGAAAGATGGTTAAGGAGCTACAGTAAGGGTCTTATTGCAATAACGACTGGACAAGATGGGCTTATCGAGAAGAGTTTACTAGATGGAAATCGATTAAAAGCGATTGAACTCTCAAAGAAATATGAGTCTATTTTTGGAAGGAATTCTTTTTATTATGGCATTCAAAATGATCTGACTAAACAGGACGGACACCTTATAAATGAAATGCTCTTATTGGGTGAAGAATTAAAAATACCCGTTGTTGCAACAAATAATGTTGCATATTTAGAGAAAGAAGACTTTTTTGCCTATCAGTGCTTACAAGCCATCAAAAACGGTGATAAGCTTTCTGATGACCATATTGATTTACATACTCCGAAAGAAAATTACTTGAAATCACCGATGGAAATGGTATCTTTATTCGATCAATACCCAGACGCCCTTGAAAATACATTACTTATTGCTGAGCGATGTCAAGTTGATCTAGAACTTGGAGTTACCCATCTGCCTAAGTTTCCCACACCAAATCAAGAAAGTGCTAATGAGTATTTAGAGCATCTCTGCTTGCGTGGGCTATATGAACGTTTTAAGGAACCTGATGAGATCTATAAAGATAGACTTGCATATGAATTAAGTGTCATTACAAGGATGAATTTCAGCGATTATTTTTTGATCGTATGGGATTTTATGAAGTATGCACATGAAAATGGTATTCTTACTGGTCCAGGACGCGGTTCAGCAGCTGGTTCTCTTGTTTCATATGTATTAAAGATTACGGATGTTGATCCAATTAAGCATCGCCTTCTTTTTGAACGCTTTTTAAATCCTGAACGGATCACTATGCCTGATATTGATATAGATTTTCCAGATTCAAAACGTGACGATGTGATTAATTATGTTGCAAACAAATATGGGAAAATACATGTTGCCCAAATTATCACATTTGGTACATTGGCAGCTAAAGCGGCAATCCGTGATGTCGGACGAGTGATGGGAGCCTCGCCTAAGGAAACAGACATCCTTTCAAAACAAATACCAGTGCGTCCTGGCATTATGTTAAAGGACGCGATTCATGATTCTCCGGCACTAAAAAAAGCAATTGATGAAAATAGCTTATATAAAAAAATAGTGGAGACTGCAATGAAAATTGAAGGACTTCCACGGCATGCTTCAACACACGCTGCAGGAGTTGTACTGAGCGACCAGCCGTTAACAAATATTGTTCCAATTCAAGAAGGACAACAAGATGTTTTTTTAACGCAGTTTTCAATGGATTATTTAGAAGATTTGGGCCTTCTAAAAATGGACTTTTTAGGACTTAGAAATTTAACAATTATTGATAATATTACTAAATTAATTCAGCGTGAAGAAGGATATGTAGTAGATTTTGCGGAAATCTCAATTCAAGATGAGAAAACATTCGCATTGCTTTCAAATGGTGATACAACCGGCGTATTTCAATTGGAATCTGAGGGAATGCGAAGTGTTCTAAAACGACTTAAACCAAATTCATTTGAAGATATCGTCGCTGTAAATGCATTGTACCGTCCAGGTCCAATGGAAAATATCCCACTCTATATTGATAGAAAGCATAACAGAAGCCCTGTAAACTACTTACATCCTGATCTTGAGCCTATTTTACATTCAACATACGGAGTCATTGTGTATCAAGAACAAATAATGGAAATAGCATCAAAAATTGCTGGATTTACATTAGGTGAGGCCGATTTATTAAGAAGAGCAGTAGGGAAGAAAAAGAAAGAAGTGCTTGATAAAGAACGGCATCATTTTGTAGAAGGCTGTAAAGTCAAAGGATATGATAAACACGTGGCGAATAATATTTATGACTTAATTGTAAAATTCGCTAATTATGGTTTTAATCGAAGTCATGCTGTTGCTTATAGTATGATTGCCTATCAACTGGCATATTTAAAAGCAAATTACCCCCTCTATTTTATGACAGCATTATTAACGAGTGTAAATGGAAATGACGAAAAGGTATCACAGTATATTCGCGAAGCAAAGCAGATGGGAATTCATATTTTGCCACCGTCAGTCAACAGCAGCTCCTATCCATTTATTGTAGAGAATGGTGGGATTCGTTATAGTTTAGCGGGTATTAAGCAAGTTGGGTTATCAGCTGTAAAGGAAATTTTCCATGCTCGGAAGAAAAAAAAATATACCGATTTATTTGATTTTTGTATAAGGGTATCAATGAAAGTTGTAAATCGCCGCACATTAGAGCAACTGATTTTTTCTGGGGCGATGGATGAATTTAATGTTGATCGAGCAACATTACTTGCTAGCTTAGATGTTGCAATTGAGCACGCTGAGCTGTTAACACCTGCAGATGACAGTCAATTTGATTTATTTGTAGATGAAGAATTTTCGTTAAAGCCAAAATACATTGAAGTAGAACCGCTAAAAATAGAAGAAAAACTAAAATATGAAAAAGAATCAATAGGTTTTTATTTTTCTAATCATCCAGTTGAGCTGCACCGTAGTAAATTTCAATTTTCTGGTGCTGAATATATCTCAGATCTGGCCTCAAATATGGAAAAGAGGATTTCTCTTGGTGCTATGATCGTAAATATACGAACGATCCGCACGAAAAAAGGTGAAGTAATGGCATTTTTAGTACTTGGGGATGAAACCGGTGAGATTGATGCTGTTATGTTTCCGCAAATATATACAAAAAACAGCGAATTGATGTCAGTTGGAAAAGTATTCTTATTTGAAGGGAAAGTGGAACTGCGCCAAGGTAAAAAGCAGTTTGTTATTCAACATATCGTTTTGCCGGATGATATAAATAGTCATAAGGTTGTACCTAAATTATTTATTAAAATTGATAAAGCAACAATGGAACAGCACAGGCTTTTAGAAGTGAAGGGAAAATTAAAACAATTTCATGGAAATACACCTGTGTTTCTTTATTATGAAGTTGAAAGAAGAACGGTTCAGCTTCCAAAAGAATATTTTGTTTCTTCAACTGAAACTTGTCTGAATGAATTAATAAAATTATTAGGGAAAGAAAATGTTGTACTAAGAAGTAAATAATGTAGATTATGACATGCTAATTTACTTAGCATGTTATACTAATAATATAATCATGACCTACTTTACAAAAACATGAAATATGTTATCATTTATTCATAATTAAAGGTGGTCAGACCACTTCTATGTGGTAACTTTCAAGGGGGATATTTTCATGACACTGAGAGAAGAAGCGTTACATATTCACAGAGTTAACAAAGGGAAGCTGGAGTCAAAAGCAAAAATACCTGTAAAAAATGCGTATGATCTAAGTTTAGCCTATTCACCTGGAGTAGCAGAACCTTGTAAAGATATTTATGATGATAAAAACAAAGTATATGATTATACGATGAAAGGTAATATGGTAGCTGTCGTTTCAGATGGTACTGCAGTTCTAGGGCTAGGTAATATTGGACCAGAAGCTGCTTTGCCAGTAATGGAAGGAAAAGCTGTTCTATTTAAAAGCTTTGCAGGTGTGGATGCATTTCCAATTTGCTTAGGTACAACAGATGTTGAAGAAATTATTAAGACAGTGAAACTACTTGAACCAACATTTGGTGGCGTAAACCTAGAGGATATTGCTGCACCAAATTGCTTTGTCATTGAAGAGCGTTTGAAAAAAGAAACAAATATACCGATATTTCATGATGATCAACATGGTACGGCAATTGTTACAGTTGCGGGATTAGTAAATGCATTGAAATTAGTAGGTAAAAATATGTCTAATATTCGTGTAGTGGCTAATGGTGCAGGTGCAGCAGGCATCGCGATTATTAAATTGTTATATACATATGGTGTTAGAGATATTATTATGTGTGATTCAAAAGGTGCTATTTTTGAAAATCGTCCATATGGTATGAATGAAGTAAAATCACAAGTAGCAAAATTTACAAATCGTGACCAGCTGGAAGGATCTTTAGCAGATGTCATCAGAGAGGCTGACGTGTTTATTGGCGTATCTGTTGAAGGTGCCTTAACAAAAGAGATGGTTCAGACAATGAATCAAGATCCAATCATTTTTGCAATGGCAAATCCAAATCCGGAAATTATGCCTGAAGATGCAAAAGAAGCGGGTGCGAAAGTTATTGGAACTGGTCGTTCAGATTTTCCAAACCAAGTAAATAATGTTCTTGCATTCCCTGGTATTTTTCGAGGTGCATTAGATGTTAGAGCTACACATATTAATGAAAAAATGAAAATTGCAGCAGTTGAGGCAATTGCATCACTTGTTTCAGAACGAGAATTAAGCTCAGAATATGTTATTCCTGCTCCATTTGATCCTCGTGTTGCACCAGCTGTAGCTTCTGCAGTGGCAAAAGCTGCAATGGAAACTGGTGTGGCGAGAATCAAAGTAGATCCCGAGGAAATTGCTGAAAAGACAAGGCAGTTAGCTATTATTGAGTAAAAGTGAGTGATTCGTCTTTGACAACCACACAATCGAAAGTATATATTGAGATCCTTCGTCATATTAGAGCTTACATCGCTGAAAAACAGCTTTCATATGGAGATAAGATCCCTTCAGAAAGAGAATTTGCAGAAAAGCTTAAGGTAGGTAGATCTTCCGTAAGGGAAGCTCTACGTGCCCTTGAGCTGTTAGGGATGATTGAAACGCGGAGGGGAGAAGGTACTTTTCTCAAAGATTTTCGCGAGCACTCACTAATTGAACTGCTAGGAACGTTTATTTTAGAGGATTCTAAGGCCGTTGGTGATATTATCGAAATGAATTCTCTACTAGAGCATAATGCATTGCAATTAATTTTAAAAGGTGATCAAGAGAGAGAACTAAAATTATTGGCTGCTAAACTGAATAATAATTCAGTAACAAGGTATGAATTTATGAAAGAACTTATTCTCTTGACAAATAACTATTTACTCTTCAGAATTTGGAGCGTATTAAATGAATATGTAACATTTGTGTGTGAAAATGATCAAGAAAAGGTTTACCCAAATAGTAATTTAGAAATGCTAGTAACTGCTTTGTTAAAAAAGGAACAAAAAGAAGTACTTGCTGCTTATGAAGCGGTATCCCTTAAGTAAAATGTCGAATCGAGTATGACAAGCTTCTACAACATGCTTGTTTATCATTCGTTAAAGTATGTATATATGCATGATGATGATGTTTTATGAATACTGAAATAAATTAGCCTATAACAAGCAACGTAACTAGATAATACAAATGATAAGAATATTAGGGTAGCAGCATTAGAAAAGGGGAGGTACCGTTTTGTTAAAAGATTTGTTTACGAAACCGAAACCGAAGAAAAAGAAATATGCACAGGTTCCGTCTGAGCAAGCAAAACAGGATGTTCCTGAGGGAATTGTTAGTAAATGTCCAAGTTGTAAAAAAATTATGTATTCAAAAGAGTTAAATAAAAACTTAAAGGTCTGTATGAACTGTGGCTTTCATTATCAAATGAACGCAAAGGAACGGATTATAAGCTTATTTGATGAAAATAGTTTTATTGAATATGACAGAGATATGATTTCTGAAAATCCATTGAATTTTCCAGACTATGAAGAAAAACTAGAAAAAGATCGTCAAAAAACGAAGCAAAATGAGGCTGTAGTTACAGGTGAAGGCATGATAAATGGCTTTAAAACGACTGTTGCCATTATGGATGCTAGTTTTAGAATGGGAAGTATGGGATCTGTAGTAGGTGAAAAAATTACGCGAACAATAGAAAAGGCAAGTGAGCAAGGTCTGCCCTTTATTATTTTTACTGCCTCTGGTGGTGCCAGAATGCAGGAGGGAGTTTTAAGTTTAATGCAAATGGCCAAAACAAGCTCAGCCCTAAAATTGTTTAGTGATAATGGCGGATTATTTATCTCCATCATGACACATCCAACAACAGGTGGTGTATCAGCAAGCTTCGCATCTCTAGGAGATTATAATTTTGCTGAACCTGGCGCATTAATTGGGTTTGCAGGCAGACGTATCATCGAGCAAACAATTCGAGAAGAATTGCCAGAAGATTTTCAAACTGCTGAGTTTTTATTAAAGCATGGCCAATTAGATGCGGTGATTACTCGACATGAATTAAAAGATACAATTAGCAACATTCTAGATATTCATCAAACCGGAGGTGAATTAACATGGTAGGTGAATTAGAATTTGAAAAACCTGTTATTGAATTAAGAAAAAAAATTAGCGAACTTAAAGAATTTACAATTGGTACAGATGTTGATTTATCCTCCGAAATTGAAAAGCTTGAAAACCGCCTAGAAAAGCTTGAGAATGAGATTTATTCAAACATACAGCCATGGGATAGGGTTCAAATTGCAAGACTACCTAGTAGACCTACTACATTAGATTATATAGAACATATTTTTACTAATTTCTTCGAATGTCACGGTGACCGTTATTATGGTGATGATGACGCGATTGTAAGTGGTATTGCTAAGTTCAAAGGCCTCCCTGTTACGATTATTGGGCATCAACGTGGGAAGGATACGAAGGAAAATATTCGAAGAAATTTTGGAATGCCACATCCGGAAGGTTACCGTAAAGCTTTGAGGCTTATGAAACAAGCTGATAAATTTAACCGGCCTATTATTTGCTTTATTGATACAAAAGGCGCCTACCCTGGTAAAGCAGCAGAAGAACGTGGTCAAAGCGAAGCAATTGCTAAGAATTTGTTTGAAATGGCTGGTTTGTCCGTTCCAATCATATGTATAGTCATTGGTGAAGGTGGTAGTGGTGGAGCCCTTGCATTAGGTGTAGGGAATTATATCCATATGTTAGAAAATTCTACTTACTCCGTTATCTCTCCTGAAGGTGCTGCAGCTTTATTATGGAAAGATGCAGGCTTAGCTAAAAAGGCAGCAGAAACAATGAAAATAACTGCTCCAGATTTAAAAGAGCTTGGTGTTGTTGATGAGATCATACCAGAGGTTAAGGGTGGTGCTCATAAAGATATTGCTGCACAAGCAAGCTATATAGAAAAAGTATTAGCAGATTCTCTAAAAAGTCTTTCAAACATGAATGAAGAGGAGTTAATACAGCATCGTTATGAAAAATTTAAAAAAATAGGTCAAGTAACATTTACAAATGAGCTACTTGGGGTAAAATAAAAAACGTGTGACCAATAAGGTCCACGTTTTCTTTTAGGTAATAAAACTATTATCGTTACCTTAAGATTTTCTTAATTTATTTTTTAAAAAACATAGAATTCATTAAACACAAAGCTTGTTTTATTGTATAATAAGAAAGGCTCAGAAAAAAGTTATTCGACAAAAAGTGAGTATTCGACATTTGTTGTGATAACTCAATGTTCATGTTATTTTATTTATATTGCTATATTTTATAGTGGGGTGAAGAATGTTGAAAAAAATTGGTGTCCTAACTAGTGGTGGCGACGCCCCTGGTATGAATGCAGCAATCCGAGCGGTTGTTCGTAAAGCTATTTATCATGATGTTGAAGTATATGGAATTTATAATGGTTATACTGGTTTAATCGAAGGCCGGATTGAAAAATTAGAATTAGGCTCTGTTGGTGATATTATTCACCGAGGCGGTACAAAATTATATTCTGCTAGATGTCCTGAATTTAAAACAGTAGAAGGACAAAAGAAGGGTATTGAACAACTAAAGAAGCACGGAATTGAAGGATTAGTCGTGATTGGTGGAGACGGCTCTTACATGGGAGCAAAAAAGTTAACTGAACATGGTTATCCATGTGTGGGAGTTCCTGGGACAATAGACAATGATATACCTGGAACAGATTTTACAATTGGTTTTGATACCGCACTTAATACCGTTATTGATTCAATTGATAAAATTCGTGATACTGCAACATCACATGAACGTACATATGTAATAGAAGTAATGGGTAGACATGCTGGGGATATTGCATTATGGTCTGGTTTAGCTGGCGGAGCAGAAACAATATTAATTCCAGAAGAAGATTATGATATGGACGATATCATTGGACGTTTAAAACGAGGAAATGATCGTGGAAAAAAACATAGTATCATTATTGTAGCTGAAGGTGTTGGAAGTGGCGTCGAATTCGCTAAACAGATTGAAAAAGCAACTTCACTTGAAACACGTGTGTCTGTTTTAGGTCATGTCCAACGTGGTGGATCTCCAACTGCATTTGATCGTGTATTAGCAAGCAGATTAGGTGCATATGCAGTAGAGTTGCTTTTAGAAGGTAAAGGCGGACGTTGTGTTGGAATTCAAAAGAATGAACTCGTACACCATGATATTTTAGAAATCTTAGACAGACCTCATTCAGTTGACAAAGACATGTATCAACTTTCAAAAGAATTATCAATATAAAATACTTTATTTGGGATCGTTTTCATATAATAGTCACCTTCCAAAAATAGATGAATGACAAACATTTTGGTAAGTGCTCTATTCCCTTTTCCAAAAATAGTGTAGGAGGAAACAAAATGCGTAAAACGAAGATTGTATGTACAATTGGACCAGCTAGTGAATCGATTGAAAAATTAACAGCTTTGATGGAAGCAGGAATGAATGTATCGCGTTTAAACTTTTCACATGGTGATTTTGAAGAACATGGTGCGCGAATTAAAAATATTAGAGAAGCATCGGCAAAGCTAAATAAAAATGTTGCAATTCTATTGGATACTAAAGGTCCTGAAATTCGTACAAATACTATGGAAAATGGTGCAATTGAGCTTACGGCTGGAAATGAAATTATTGTTTCTATGACAGAAGTGATTGGTACACTTGAAAAATTCTCTGTAACATATGAAGGATTAATAGATGATGTACATATCGGTTCGACTATTTTGTTAGATGATGGACTGATCGAGCTTGAAGTAATTGGATTAGACCAATCAAACGGTGAAATTAAAACGTTAATTAAAAATAGTGGTACACTGAAAAACAAAAAAGGTGTAAACGTACCAGGTGTAAGTGTTAAACTTCCTGGAATTACAGAAAAAGATGCAAAAGATATTGTGTTTGGTATTGAGCAAGACGTTGATTTCATTGCTGCATCATTTGTACGTCGTGCATCAGATGTATTAGAAATTCGTGAATTACTTGAAGAGCATAATGCTACACACATTCAAATTATTCCTAAAATCGAGAACCAAGAAGGCGTTGATAATATCGATGAGATTCTTGAAGTATCTGATGGTTTAATGGTTGCCCGTGGTGACTTAGGTGTTGAAATTCCTGCTGAAGAAGTACCATTGGTTCAAAAGGAATTAATCCGCAAATGTAATGCATTAGGTAAACCGGTTATTACTGCTACTCAAATGCTAGATAGTATGCAACGTAATCCTAGACCGACACGTGCTGAGGCTAGTGATGTTGCAAATGCTATTTTTGATGGCACAGATGCAATCATGCTATCTGGTGAAACAGCTGCTGGTTTATATCCGGTAGAAGCTGTTAAAACAATGCATAACATTGCTTCTAGAGCTGAACAAGCATTAGATTATAAACAAATTCTTTCAAAACGCAGTGCTCAAGTTGGTACGACTGTTACAGATGCAATTGGTCAATCAACAGCACATACTGCATTAAATTTAGGTGTATCAGCAATTGTAACGCCAACTGAAAGTGGACATACAGCAAGAATGATTTCAAAATATCGTCCTAAAGCTCCTATCGTTGCTGTTACTGTTTCTGATTCAGTATCACGTAAATTAGCCCTTGTTTGGGGAGTTTATACAAGAAACGGAAGTCATTCAACATCTATTGATGAAATGCTTGATAATTCTGTATTAGAAGCAATTAATAGTGGCTTAGTATCACACGGTGACTTAGTTGTAATTACAGCAGGAGTACCAGTTGGAGAAGCAGGAACAACAAACCTAATGAAAGTTCATGTAATTGGTGATGTTCTTACAAAAGGTCAAGGAATTGGCCGCAAGTCGGCATTCGGTAAAGTTGTTGTTGCAAGTACAGCTAAAGACGCTGAGGAAAAAATGATACAAGGTGCTATTCTAGTCGCTCAAAGTACAGACCGTGATATGATGGGTGCACTTGAGAAAGCTTCAGCTCTAATTACAGAAGAGGGCGGTTTAACTAGTCATGCTGCTGTTGTTGGATTAAGCCTTGGCATTCCTGTAATTGTTGGTGTAGAAGATGCAACAACTCTTCTAAAAGACGGTCAAGTTATAACAGTTGATGCTGTTCGCGGTGTCATTTACGATGGCCATGCAAGTGTCCTATAATTGATTAAGCCTTTAGATAATATACAATGGAGAAGGGAGACCTTCTCTTTTTTGTTCATTTAGATCCTGATAATATTCCAAGCAAGAGGTAGAATTCGACACTAGTTCCAAAGTCTAGAATGACAATGTGAATATATTGAGTTAGCTAAATATGTTGGTTTGTAACTTCATTGAGATTTATGTATTTGTTTTAAATGAAGGGTAGGGGAGAAGCATCTTTTGTGTCATAGCACTCTGGCAAACTATTTATGGTTTTAATTTTTTGCACGATGTTGGATTAACTTAAAGGAGTGTTACCATGAGGTTATTATTGTTTTTAATTATTGTCATACCTTCATTAGAAATAGGAGTATTGCTCCTATCTGGAAGGACAATCGGTGTCATTCCGACAGTTCTTTTGATTATATTTACAGGAGTTATTGGAGCTTGGTTAGCTAAAAAACAAGGAATACAGACGATAAAAAATGCACAATATCAAATGCAAAATGGAACTATACCAGGAGAGGCTATTGTAGATGGACTTTGTATATTAATTGGTGGTATATTTTTGTTATCACCTGGGTTTATCACAGATCTTGCAGGGATACTTTTATTAATTCCAGTTAGTCGTAATTTTATTAAGCCGCTTTTCTTAAAAATCATTCGTAAAATGATCGACAAAAATCAATTTACGATTATTCGGTAAAGCTGACTTCATAATAAAGTCAGCTTTCATTAATAATTATTCCTTTCCTTTTCCTATTATGAACTTCCATACATCCTCATACACACCTGCATTATGCAAGGTTCTTAAAACAACTAATGAAACAGGTCCTAAAATAAGGCCTAAAAACCCAATCAACTGATAGCCTATAAAAAGAGAAATGAGTGTGGCGAGCGGATCTAAACCAATGCTTGATGAAAGAATCTTTGGCTCCATTATTTGTCGTTGTACCATTACAATAAGATATAAAATTCCAATACCAATAGCAAGTGGGAGACTGCCGCTAAAAGCTAAATAGATAATCCATGGGACAAATACTAATCCTGTTCCTAAATATGGCAAGATATCTACTAACCCAATTAAAAGTGCAATGGTGATTGCATAATCTACACCAAGAATAAGTAACCCAATCAGTACAATCGTGGTTGTAATTGAAATAAGTGTTGCTTGTGCTTTTAAAAAGCCAATTAATGCTTTTTTTAACTCTTCAAAAATGGTTTTACCACTTTTCCATGCTTTTTGAGGTAAGATTGTTATTATAGCGTTTTTAAATTTATACCAATCTTTGCTAATAAAAAATGTAGCTAATAATGAAAAGATAATGACAGTCGCAGCATTTGGGAGCCAGCTAATCATCACAGGGATCTTCTCTAAAAAGCTTTTTATAAAATTCCCGACACTTGTGGCGACCTGTTCACCAATGTTTTGAATATTGCCTATGATGGATTGCTGTTGATTTGTTTCAAGATTGTTAAATAGATATGCTAATTGATTGTAAAGCGGCATTATTTTATTCATAAAAAAGGTTTCAATGTAGACAGCTAATAGTTCTAAATGACCTGGCACTACTTTTGCTAAATATGTTGTCCCGGAAACAATTTCTGCAACTAAAAGGATAAGAATTCCAACAACTATACAAATTAAGAGTAAGATAGAGAGAATGACAGCAATTCCTCTTGGAACTCTACCCTTATTTTCCAGAAAACGAACGAACGGATTGATCATTAATGCAATGAATACCGCAATTATAAAAGGATATGTTAAAGTTGATAAATAATAAATGGAAATTGCACCTAAAAAGGTAATTCCAACAATTAACAACAATCGTAACATGCTATATACATAGTGCAAACTCAATTTATCTTCCTCCCAAGTTTGACGTCATATAGATAAAGAATGATTACACAAGCTAACGGTTTGTATGTTTCTTTATCACATTTGCTGCAGGTTGCTCGAAGCCGAACAATACACCTGCGCTATTGTTCATATATAGCATGTCTATTGCAAAATTTACTTGTTTATGAAAGAAACTAAAATGAATTTATACTAACTTACTAATTTAGTCTAAGATAAATGAGATTTAGGAGCCGGGGGTCATTCAATATGTTTAGTCAACCAATGTTATTTTTATATATTTTATTAGCGATAGGGGTACTGGCGAAAAACCAATCATTAATTATTGCGGTATCATGTTTAATGATTATTAAATTAATTGGATTGGAATCAAAATTAATGCCAACCATTGGATCTAAAGGAATTAACTGGGGCGTTACAATTATAACGATAGCCGTACTCGTACCAATTGCAACAGGGGATATAGGATTTAAACAACTATTAGAAGCGGTAAAATCAGCATATGCATGGATTGCTTTAGGGGCAGGTATTGCAGTTGCATTAATTGCGAAAAATGGCTTAACATTATTGACTGAAGATCCTCATATCACTACAGCACTTGTATTCGGGACAATTCTTGCTGTCGCATTATTTAACGGAGTTGCGGTTGGTCCCTTAATAGGTGCTGGAATAGCATATATTGCCATGCAAATTGTTAAGCTGTTTAGTTCATAAAACATTTTTCTGTAAGTATATTCAATTACTATCATGTAAATGTACATAATGAAATCATAAAAAAATTTACACTAATATAATAATTTTAATGTATACCCATTTTATGAAAGTAGTAAATAGTGGTTAAACTCTTAAAAATACATTTTTCTAACAAATATTTAATTGATTGATTGTTTTAATTCACAAAAGTGAAAAAATTGTATATAATAGAGTCAGGTTCATTAAAATAGCTTGCATTCTAAATAAGCCACACAGGTATTTAGTTTATTGTGATTTTTCTGTAAATTAAAAATGTAAGCATTTTCTTTTTTCTGCTTGCATGTGAGCAAGCGCTCAATCGTCTAAAAGTAAAAAAGATTTAATTTTATTTGATACCTATAAGAAAAATATATTTTGTGTAGATATCTTTCTTACATATTTAAATATGAGAAATATTGTGATGACAATGTTTTTTCTATTGTTAAATCTTTTAAACTTTTAGGATGAATCTATTGGGGATTAAAAGGTAAAGGAGAGGATTTTTTATGACAGCAACAAGAGGTCTGGAAGGAATCGTAGCAACTACTTCATCTGTAAGTTCCATAATTAATGACACTTTAACTTATGCGGGCTTTAATATTGATGACTTAGCAGAAAATGCTAGCTTTGAAGAAGTGGTATATCTACTATGGCACCGAAAGCTACCGAATAAACAACAACTTACTGAAATTAAGAAACAACTTGCGGATAATGCAAAAATCCCACAGCAAGTCATTGATCACTTCAAAACATATCCTATCAACAATGTGCACCCAATGGCAGCTCTACGTACAGCTGTATCATTACTTGGCTTATTTGATGAAGAAGCAGATGTGATGGAATCAGAAGCAAACTATAGAAAAGCGATCCGCCTTCAAGCACAACTTCCAATTGTAGTATCTACATTTGCGCGTATTCGTAAAGGATTGGAGCCAGTCGAACCAAGAACTGACCTATCTATGGCTGCTAACTTCCTTTATACTCTTACTGGTCAAGAACCAGATGATATAGCAGTTGAAGCGATTAATAAAGCACTAGTATTACATGCTGACCATGAATTAAATGCATCAACATTTACAGCCCGTGTTTGTGTAGCTACACTATCAGACGTTTATTCTGGTGTTACTGCAGCGATTGGTGCCTTAAAAGGTCCTTTACATGGCGGTGCAAATGAAGCAGTTATGAAGATGTTATCTGAAATTGGCGAAGTGAAAAATGCCGAAAGCTATATTTATGAAAAATTAAATAATAAAGAAAAGATTATGGGATTCGGACACCGTGTATATCGCCAAGGAGATCCAAGGGCAAAACACTTAAAGAAAATGTCTGAAAAGCTAACGAAATTAACTGGGGAACCAAAATGGTATGAAATCTCTTTAAAAGTTGAAGAGATCGTAACATCTCAAAAGCCATTACCACCAAACGTTGATTTCTATTCTGCATCTGTTTATCATAGTTTAGGAATTGATCACGACTTATTCACGCCAATTTTTGCGGTAAGCCGTGTATCAGGTTGGCTTGCTCATATTTTAGAGCAATATGAGAACAACCGATTAATCCGTCCTCGTGCAGAATACATCGGACCTGACATGCAGACGTATATACCGTTAGAGCAACGTAACTAATTTCTACATGTACAAATGGCATTTACAAAGTTAGTGTCATCGATTATCATGCAGAGGAACGGAACTATAAGCCTGATGATTCTAGCAAACAATCAGCAGGGATAAAGCATACCCTGCTGATTGAAGTCTCGTTCATGTATTCCTCCCAGTTCATTTGGGAGGATAGTTGTATGAGATCGATATCTTACATTAATTTGGGAAAAATGCATGAAATTGTCTGCAAAATCATTTAAATACTACTATAATGAGTAGTGTAAGAATCTATCTTTTATGAATTTAAAAAAGATCATACATAATCTGGGAGGTAATTTTTTTGACACAAGGTGAAAAAATTCAAGTAACTAATGGAGTATTAAACGTACCAAACAATCCAATTATCCCATTTATTGAAGGGGATGGAATTGGTCCAGATATTTGGGCATCTGCATCCCGTGTTCTAGAAGCAGCTGTTCAAAAAGCTTACAATGGTGAAAAAGAGATCGTTTGGAAAGAAGTATTAGCAGGTGAAAAAGCATTCAACCAAACTGGTGAGTGGTTACCGAATGAAACTCTTGAAGTAATCCGTGAATATTTAATCGCTATTAAAGGACCTTTAACGACACCGATTGGTGGAGGAATTCGTTCTCTAAACGTAGCGCTGCGTCAAGAATTAGATTTATTTACTTGCTTACGTCCAGTACGCTACTTCCAAGGTGTACCTTCACCTGTAAAACGTCCAGAAGATACAGATATGGTTATCTTCCGTGAAAATACTGAAGACATCTATGCGGGAATTGAATATGCTAAAGGTTCTGCAGAAGTTGAAAAGCTAATTAACTTTTTGAAAAATGAATTAGGTGTTAATAAAATCCGTTTCCCAGAAACATCTGGTATTGGTATCAAACCAGTTTCTGAAGAAGGAACAAGCCGTCTTGTAAGAGCTGCGATCAATTATGCGATTGAACATGGCCGTAAGTCTGTAACACTTGTTCACAAAGGTAATATCATGAAATTCACTGAAGGTGCGTTCAAAAACTGGGGTTATGAACTTGCTGAAAAAGAATTCGGTGACAAAGTATTTACTTGGGCACAATATGATCGCCTAGTTGAAAAAGAAGGTAAAGAAGCTGCAAACAAAGCACAAGCAGATGCTGAAGCTGCTGGTAAAATTATAATTAAAGATTCGATTGCAGATATCTTCTTACAACAAATCTTAACTCGTCCACGTGAGTTTGATGTTGTTGCAACAATGAATTTAAATGGAGATTATATTTCAGATGCACTAGCTGCACAGGTAGGTGGTATCGGTATTGCTCCAGGAGCGAACATTAACTATGAAACAGGACATGCTATCTTTGAAGCTACACATGGAACAGCTCCAAAATATGCTGGTCTTGATAAAGTAAATCCATCTTCAGTTATTCTATCTGGTGTGCTAATGCTTGAACATTTAGGCTGGACTGAAGCAGCACAATTAGTCATGAATTCAATCGAAAAAACGATTGCATCAAAAGTTGTAACATATGATTTTGCACGATTAATGGATGGTGCTACAGAAGTAAAATGCTCTGAATTCGGTGATGAGCTTATTAAAAATATGGATTAATCAGAAAACTTTTAAATTTGTCTATTATTTTATGTAAATTGTGTTGAAATGTTGGGACAGTTAGTTTGGTAGCTTCGGTTTAAACTGAAAAAACTTAATTAGCTGTCCCTTAATGATAACCTATACATAATAAGGGGATGTTTTAAAATGGCAATTAAACGTAAAAAGGTTTCTGTTATCGGCAGTGGTTTTACTGGAGCTACTACAGCTTTTCTATTAGCTCAAAAAGAACTTGCAGATGTTGTTTTAGTAGATATTCCTCAAATGGAAAATCCCACTAAAGGTAAAGCTTTAGATATGTTAGAAGCAAGTCCTGTTCAAGGCTTTGATGCAAACATTACAGGAACTTCAAATTATGAAGATACTGCAAATTCAGATATCGTTGTCATTACTGCAGGTATTGCGAGAAAGCCTGGAATGAGTCGTGATGATCTTGTATCAACGAATGCTGGCATTATGAAAAGTGTTACTCAAGAAGTTGTTAAATATTCTCCTGAGTGTACAATCATTGTTTTAACAAATCCAGTTGATGCAATGACATATACTGTTTTCAAAGAGTCTGGTTTCCCTAAACATCGTGTAATTGGGCAATCAGGTGTTCTTGATACAGCTCGTTTCCGTACATTTGTTGCACAAGAACTTAATCTTTCAGTTAAGGATGTTACAGGATTTGTATTAGGTGGACATGGTGATGATATGGTACCACTAGTACGTTATTCTTATGCTGGCGGTATTCCTTTAGAAACGTTAATTCCAAAAGACCGTTTAGATGCTATTGTTGAAAGAACACGTAAAGGTGGCGGAGAAATCGTTAACTTACTTGGAAACGGAAGTGCATATTATGCACCAGCAGCTTCTTTAGTAGAAATGACTGAAGCCATCTTAAAGGATCAACGTCGTGTGCTCCCAACGATCGTTTATTTAGAAGGTGAATATGGATTTAGCGGAATTTATTTAGGAGTTCCAACTGTTATCGGAGGAAATGGATTAGAGCGTATTATTGAGCTTGAATTAACAGAAGACGAAAAAGTAGCACTGCAAAAATCTGCTGATTCTGTTAAAAATGTCATGAAAGTATTATCTTAAGAATTGGTATGGACGAAATTAATAGTGTAAAATGAAAAGAAAGTTGAGGGGAATCCTCAATTTTCTTTTTTATCCTATTTATCAATTCGATAAATTATATCTTTATTAGGTATATAGAATTAAAGCTTATACATATATTCTTCTTAATTGACCGAGGCTAATTAAGACGCTTGCAGCTTTTCATTATTTAAGAAGTGTTCTTCAAATGAATAAAGGTGGTGCCAATGATGCTACTTGGTAAAAAGCGAAAACTTGGTAGAAATATTGAAGAAATGACAATTGGAGAAAAACTAACTTTAACAGAAAAAATAGAGGACAAGGATCTCTTGCTCTATCTTGGCTTAACAAATGACGCTAATCCACTTTACATTCAACATGATTATGCATCGCAAACTCCATACGAAAAGCCACTGGTTCCAAGCTTAATGCTCACTGGAATAATTACTTCTGCTGTTTCAAAATATTTACCTGGTCCTGGAAGTCACATTGTGAAACAAGACCTAACATTCCTTAAGCCGCTATATCATTATAGTATCGTCCAATTCCTATTTGAAGTTAGTGAAATATTTATCTCAGAAAATAAAATTATGATTGATGTTCATGCAGTAAATGCAAATGAAGAAGTCATTTTAGAAGGTAAAATCACAGTATGTCCGCCCTGTAAATTATCACCAATCGAAGGCAATGCATTAGAAAATTTTTAATGAACGTATAGCACTTTTAAATGGAAGAACTAATGAAAACTGACTCAAAATGAGCCAGTTTTTTTATTTACTAAGTTGTATGGTATTTTAAATAATAGATTTCTATCATTTGTTAGAGGTTGCTGCTAAGTTTTTCGATGAAAAGGTTGCCGCATATCTTAAATATTCGTTAGAATAGGATATAATATGATGGGAGTAGTGAGAAATTTACTCCTATTTATAGAAATGATAGAGAGATTGGTTCAATTGAGGGGAAATACAATCCTTGGAGGCATTATATGAGTAAGAAGATTTTAGTAGTAGATGACGAGCAATCGATTTCAACGCTGCTTCAGTATAACTTAGAACAAGCAGGTTTTAAAGTTATAACAGCTTTGGATGGTGAAGAAGGACTTCGCATTTGTATTCAGGAAGAACCAGATTTACTTGTGTTGGATCTAATGTTACCAAAAATGGATGGTATTGAGGTATGTAAACAGCTCCGCCAAAGAAAGATAATGGTTCCAATCTTAATGCTAACAGCTAAAGATGATGAATTTGACAAAGTGTTAGGTCTTGAACTTGGTGCCGATGATTATATGACAAAGCCATTTAGTCCTAGAGAGGTAGTTGCTAGGATTAAAGCGATTTTAAGGAGATCACAGTCACATGTTGAAGCTGATGTTAAAGAGACGGAAGAATCAGAACAGGTGATGATTGGTGATTTGAAAGTACTTCCTGAACATTACGAAGCGTATTATGGCAAGGAACGTTTAGATTTGACTCCAAAAGAATTTGAATTACTTGTTTATTTATCTAAACATAAAGGACGAGTCCTTACTCGTGACCAACTTTTGAGTGCTGTTTGGAATTATGACTTTGCAGGAGATACAAGAATAGTCGATGTTCATATTAGTCATTTGCGTGAAAAAATTGAACGAAATACAAAAAAACCGCTTTATATTAAAACAATTAGAGGATTAGGTTATAAGCTTGAGGAGCCAAAGATGAATGAATAGATTTCGTTCAAGATTACTTTTTGCTTTTATAACCTTACTAATAGCAGTCCTTGTAGGTTTAGGGTTACTACTTGGGCAAATTTTTAATAGCTATTACATAGATGCCTTTGCGGAAATTATGGAAAAGGAAGCAAAATTGGCGAAATCGTTCTTTGTAGACAAAAGGTTCAACACTTCAGAAGAATCAAGTCTTGTCTTCGATATAAGTAATGCATATCAGTCACATATTACGATTTTAGATGAAAATGATAAGATTATTCATGATTCTGGTAAATTGGAAGACAAGAGTCATAATCATACACATATGTATGAAAACGTCCTTCCGATAATGAAGAACAAAGAAGAAGGTCATTTTTATCCAGATCAAAAAGATAAACTAGCTTATTTTGGGCTTCCAATCATGGAAGGTGAAACTTATAAAGGTCTTATTTTAATTAATACATCAATTGCTGAATTGGATAAGGCTAATCTGCAAATGTGGGGTATACTCATCATTTGTTTAGGATTAGCATTTATTATTATCTTATTATTGGGTATTAGAATTATCGCTCAATATACGCGTCCAATTGAATCTGCTACTAAAGTAGCAATGGAACTTGCAAAGGGAAATTATAAAGCACGAACATATGAAGATCATTTGGATGAAACTGGTATGTTAAGTCAATCAATAAATATTCTTGCAAGGAATTTACAGGATATGACTAGGGCTCAGGAAATGCAGCAGGATCGACTTCAAACATTAATTGAAAATATGGGAAGCGGTTTGATTTTAATTGATGGAAGAGGATACATCAATTTAGTTAATCGGGCATATAAAGAGCTTTTTAAGGTTGATTCAGCGAAATTTCTTTATCAATTGTATTATGATGCATTTATGCATAAAGAGATAATCGACATTGTTGAAGAAATTTTTATGACAGAGGTAAAGGTTAGGAAACAGCTTCATATTCCTGTGAAAATAGAACGTAGACATTTTGAAGTATATGGTGCTCCCATTATTGGTACAAATGATGAATGGAAAGGTATTGTTCTTGTTTTTCACGATATTACTGAATTGAAAAAGCTAGAGCAAGTCAGAAAAGATTTTGTAGCAAATGTATCACATGAGTTAAAAACTCCTATTACTTCGATAAAGGGATTTAGTGAAACTCTCTTAGATGGTGCTCTTAGTGATAGACAAACGGCAGAATATTTTTTAACGATTATTCTAAAGGAAAGTGATCGATTACAATCGCTTATTCAAGATCTATTAGATTTATCGAAAATTGAACAACAAGGGTATCAATTATCGATCCAATCATGTGATGTAAAAGAACTATTAGAAGATATAAATATAATCCTTCAAAGTAAATCAAAAGAAAAAGAAGTGGAATTAAGGATTTCTCTTCCTGAAGGCTTGGTATTTATTGAAGGAGATTTTTATCGACTCAAGCAAATTTTTATTAATTTAATTAATAATGCTTTAACTTATACTCCAAAGGGTGGATTTGTACAAGTTAAAGTAGAAAAACACAAAGAACAAGTGCATGTCATTGTGTCTGATACAGGTATTGGCATGAAGAAAGAAGAAATTCCGAGAATATTTGAACGTTTTTATCGAGTCGACCGTGCAAGAAGTCGAAACTCTGGTGGAACAGGCTTAGGATTGGCGATCGTAAAACACTTAGTTGAAGCCCATAAGGGGCAAATAAGTGTATCTAGTGAGATTGGTAAAGGGACGACCTTTGTTGTGAAATTAAATAAAAAATATCATGAGGGTTATTGATCATTCATAATTGTAAAAGTTGGTTATTTCGACACAATTTACAATTAATTTACACCAAGTTTATTATTTCTTAATATAGCGTTGCTATAATACGAAGTGAAAACCCCTTCATCCAAGGAGCCAATCTTTAGGACGAGAGCGTAAAGCTCTCGTCCCTTTTTTGTTTTGTTTGAAAAATAAAACAATTTGAAACCTTCTTGTAACATAATCGTATTTTAGTTAGATAAAAAATTGAATGTCTACATATTAGTATGTAGAGTTCAAATAAAGGTAGGGGATTACATGTTAAGCATGAAAAGAGTCTTTAGCATCGTCGGTTTTGGATTATTAATTATTGTGTTAGCTATTGTTACATTTACTTCATGGTATACCGTTGATGAGTCTGAGCAAGCAGTCATGATTACACTTGGTGAGGTAGAAGAAGGTGTAAGTGAACCAGGACTACATTTTAAATATCCATGGCCAATTCAATCCGTTGAAGTACTCTCGAAGGAAACATTCAGTCTGCAGTTTGGATATGAGGAATCCGATAATGGTGAAGTGAAGGATTTCCCTAAAGAAACGAAAATGATTACAGGTGATGAGAATATCGTCTTAGCTGATATGGTTGTACAATGGAAAATTACAGAACCTGGTAAATATTTATTTAATGCAGAAAATCCAGAAGAAATGTTAAAAGATGCTACATCAGCTAGTTTGCGAAGTATCATAGGCAGCTCAACAATTGATGACGCTTTAACATCTGGAAAAGTGGAGATTGAAAAGCAGGTACAAGAACTTTTATCTACACTAGTAGGTGAATATGATATTGGAATCACCATTTTAGCAGTTAAATTACAAGATGTAGATCTTCCAAATGAAGAAGTTAGAAAGGCGTTTACAAATGTGACCGATGCACGTGAAACAATGAACACAAGAACGAATGAAGCAAATAAATATCGAAACAAACGGACAGAGGAAGCTCAGGGGGAGAAGGACGCAATTATTTCTGCTGCTGAAGGTGATAAAGCAGCACGCATGGAGGAAGCACGAGGTGATGTAGCCCAATTCAACGCCATTTATGATGAGTACAAAAATGCAAAAGAGATTACGCAAAAACGTTTAGTACTTGAAACGATTGATCAAGTTTTACCAAATGCCGAGATTTATATTATGGAGGACAACGGAAATACGATGAAGTATTTACCGATTAAGGATGCCACTACATCAAAACCTGTAGCACCAGCTGAAGAAGACGGAAGCGAAGGGAGTGAAACAAATGGGCAATGAAAATGTAGTGAATATGGAGAAAAAGAGGCCACCCTTTTCATTTAAAGGATATTTACGTGGAGGAATTGTCCTTTTTATTATCATTTTATTATTTATACTTATTCTCACAAATCTGTTTATTGTAAAGGAAAATGAGTACAAAGTCGTTCGTCAATTCGGTGAAGTAGTTAGAATTATCGAAGAACCTGGTTTGAATTATAAAATTCCATTTATTCAATCTATAACGACACTGCCAAAATATCAAATGACCTATAATGTTCAAGAGGCAGAGATTAATACAAAAGATAAAAAGCGATTAATTATTGACAATTATACAGTATGGAAAATTGAAGATCCGAAAAAGATGATTTCGAATGCACGTACGATTGTTAATGCAGAAACGAAGATGGCGGAATTTGTTTTTTCAACTGTTCGTTCAGAACTAGGCCAATTAAACTACGATGAAATTATTAATGACGAAAAATCCTCTCGAGGAAGTTTGAATGACAAGGTCACTGATAAAGTAAATGAATTATTAGTAAAAGATAACTATGGAATAGTTGTAACAGATGTACGGATGAAACGGACTGATTTACCATCAGAAAACGAACAATCTGTTTTTACAAGAATGATTTCGGAACGGGAATCAACTGCGCAAGGGTATTTATCGAAAGGGGATGCAGAGAAAAATCGAATTATAGCTGATACAGACAGAGAAGTGAAAGAGATGTTAGCAAAAGCTGAAGCTGACGCAGAGGTTATTCGAAGTGAAGGTGAGAAGGAAGCTGCTAAAATCTACAATACAGCCTATTCTAAGGATCCTGATTTTTATGAAATGTATCGAACTTTACAATCATATAAACAAACAATAAACAAAGAAACAGTTATTATTATTCCGTTTGATTCACCATATGCTAGTTTACTAAAGGGTACTCAATAACTTTACTGTTTCAAAACAAAAGAACCGCAGTTTTCCTTTCTATTTGCAGTCATGTTAGAATAGAAGGAGAATTGCGGTTTTTTATTTAGACAAAAGTGGTTGAATTTCGGCTAAGTCTAACCATTTTGAGGAGGAAGAAGTAGTGACAAAGAAAATAGTCTTAATAGATGGAAATAGTATTGCTTATCGGGCATTTTTCGCTCTTCCATTATTAAATAATGATAAAGGTATACATACGAATGCGATTTATGGTTTTACGATGATTTTAATGAAAATATTGGAAGATGAAAAGCCATCACATATGCTTGTAGCATTTGATGCAGGAAAAACGACATTTAGACATGAAACATTCCAAGAATATAAAGGGGGACGCCAAAAAACTCCACCTGAATTATCAGAGCAATTTCCATTTATTCGAGAACTGCTTGATGCTTATCAAGTATCACGTTATGAGCTTGAAAATTATGAAGCAGATGATATTATCGGGACCCTTTCTAAGCAAGCTGAAAAAGACGGCTATGAAGTCAAAGTCATTTCAGGAGATAAGGATTTAACACAATTAGTCACAGAAAATATAACAGTAGATATCACGAAAAAAGGAATTACGGATGTTGATTCTTATACTCCGGACTTTGTTAATGAAAAATATGGCTTAACACCAGGTCAAATTATAGATATGAAGGGGCTGATGGGGGATACTTCAGATAATATTCCTGGAGTTCCTGGAGTCGGAGAGAAAACGGCGATAAAACTATTAAAAGAGTTTACGACATTAGAAAATGTACTTAATTCAGTAGATAAGGTAAGTGGAAAGAAGCTGAAAGAAAAGCTTGAAGAACATCATGAACAAGCCATAATGAGTAAAAAATTAGCAACAATTGATTGTGAAGCCCCAATTTCAATTTCCTTAGATGATATTCATTACAATGGTTTTGATGTTAAAAAGGTTACAGGCATTTTTAAAGAACTCGGTTTTAATTCATTATTAGAAAAGCTGGGAGAAGAGGTCGTGGTAGAAGAAGAGGTAATACCTGACCTTCCATTTGAAAAAGTTACAGAATTTACCAATGTTGTGTTAACAGATGAAGCAGTCATTTATGCAGAGGTATTGGATGAAAGTTATCATAAAGCAGATATACTCGGTTTCTCCATACAAAATGAAAATGGTCTTTTTTATATTCCGGTTGATACTGCATTGTCATCTGAGTCGTTTAAAAAGTGGGCTGAAGACGAGACAAAACAAAAGATTGTCTATGACGGAAAGAAAACAAGCGTTGCCCTTCACTGGAAAGGTATTGCTTTAAAAGGAATAAGTTTTGATGTATTAATTGCGGCTTACCTATTAAATCCTTCTGAAACCTTTGATGATGTTGCGAGTGTTGCGAAAACAAATGGTTTATCAATAGTTCAGTCAGACGAATTAGTTTACGGTAAGGGAGCAAAGCGTTCTATTCCTAATGAAGAAATACTAAGTGAACATCTTATCAGAAAAGGGCAAGCTATCTACTCTTTAAAAGATAAGTTGGAGATGCAGCTGGAACAAAATGATCAATCATCATTATTTTACGATTTAGAGCTGCCCCTTTCTGTTATCTTAGCTGAAATGGAAGCTACAGGTGTTCGAGTCGATAGTAAACGATTAAAAGATATGGGTGATGATTTAGCCGAGCAATTAACGTCACTTGAAAAGAATATTCATGAACATGCAGGTGAAACATTTAATATAAATTCTCCAAAACAGCTTGGGGTTATATTGTTTGATAAATTACAATTACCAGTTATTAAAAAAACAAAAACAGGCTACTCAACATCAGCTGACGTGCTTGAAAAACTTGAAGATAAACATGAAATTGTACGAGAGATTCTTCATTACCGTCAGCTTGGAAAACTAAAATCTACCTATATCGATGGGTTATTAAAGGTAGTTCATGAAGATACCAAGAAAATTCATACCCGCTTTAATCAAGTGTTAACGACAACAGGTAGACTAAGCTCAATTGATCCTAATCTGCAAAATATCCCTATTAGACTTGAGGAAGGTAGAAAAATTCGCCAAGCGTTTGTTCCTTCAGAGAAGGATTGGGTGATATTTGCAGCTGACTACTCTCAAATTGAACTAAGAGTTTTAGCACATATTGCAAATGATAAAAATTTAGTCGAAGCATTTCGAAATGATCTAGATATTCATACGAAAACCGCAATGGATGTTTTTCATGTGGAAAAAGAAGATGTTACTTCAAATATGAGAAGACAGGCCAAAGCCGTTAATTTTGGAATTGTTTATGGAATTAGTGATTATGGGCTTTCTCAAAGTCTAGGGATTACACGGAAGGAAGCAGGAGAATTTATTAAACGTTATTTGGAGACATTTGTCGGTGTACAAGATTATATGGAAGACATCGTAGCCGATGTGAGAGAAAAGGGCTATGTAAAAACACTTCTCCATAGAAGAAGATATATTCCTGAAATCACAAGCAGTAATTTTAACATACGGAGCTTTGCAGAAAGAACAGCTATGAATACACCTATTCAAGGTAGTGCAGCAGATATCATTAAAAAGGCAATGATTGATATGGCAGCACGACTAAAAAAAGAAAAGGTACAAGCAAAATTATTATTACAAGTACATGATGAACTAATCTTTGAAGCTCCTAAAGAAGAAATTGCTATCTTAGAAAAAATAGTCCCTGAAGTTATGGAAAATGCAGTTGAGCTAAACGTACCATTAAAGGTGGATTACTCTTATGGTGACTCTTGGTATGATGCGAAATAATAAAGAGGTAGTGCTTGAACATCTTACCATTATGGCAAATCATATAATGGTGCAGATTGATATGAAAACAAAATATATACTTAAAGATGGAATACGCAATAAGGAAGTGAAGGTATGCCAGAACTCCCAGAAGTCGAAACAGTACGTCGGACACTGCATGGGCTAGTTATTGGAAAAAAGATTCAAAAAGTGACGATTCATTGGCCTAAAATTATAAAAAAGCCAATTGAAATAGAACAATTTAAAGATGCACTCTTTGGACAAACAATCCATGATGTACACCGTCGAGGAAAGTTTTTAAAGTTTATTCTTGATGACTATGTTTTAGTCTCCCATTTACGAATGGAGGGACGATACGGATTGTTTCAGCCTGAAGAAGAGTATGACCATCATACACATGTTATTTTTTCCTTTACGGACGGTTCAGAATTACGTTATCGAGATGTTCGTAAGTTCGGCACCATGCATTTATTTAGTAAAGGGGAAGAAGAAAATGAGCTTCCTCTTTTACAGCTTGGGCCAGAACCATTTTGTGAACAATTTACAGCAAAGTATTTACGCGAGCGTCTAAATAAAACGACACGAAAAATAAAAACAGCATTATTAGATCAAAGTGTTGTCGTTGGACTAGGTAATATATATGTAGATGAAGCATTATTTCGTTCTGGCATAAACCCAGAGCGAATAGCTAGTGAGTTAACAGCGGGCGAATATAAAAGATTGCACAAGGAGATTATTTCTACTCTTCAGGAAGCAGTGGAAAAAGGGGGTAGCACTGTTCGATCATATGTTAATACACAAGGTGAAATTGGTATGTTTCAACTACAATTATTTGTTTACGGTAGAACAGATGAACCTTGTAAAAAATGTGGCACGATCCTAACAAGGACTGTTGTTGGCGGCAGAGGCACTCATTATTGTGAAAAATGTCAGAAATAACAAGGGAATGTGCTAGTATTTTGTTTATCGAGGACAGGTATAGACTTCATGCATATGGGATTTTTTACCTTTATTTCATATGCTGAGTTTATCTACATAAATGGAACTTGACTAAATAAAAACAATGAATAGAATATTTCCTTTCTTTCCTTTAAAAAAGGCAAAAGACACTTCATGTGTTTTTTGCCTTTTTTATTGTAAACCTTACTTTAGCTTTTCACATTGCATAGGCGTTTATCATACACTATGTTAGCATTTAGAAGGAAGGGGCTAGGCTCTTATGTTTCAATATGCATCACTTTTATTATTAGCATTCGCAGTAAGCTTAGATAGCTTTTCGGTAGGATTTACGTATGGTATGAGAAAGATGAGAATTCCATTTAAATCTATTTTTATTATTGCTTGTTGTTCGGCCGTAACTTTGTTAGTAGCTATGCTTGTTGGTGATCTAATGGCAAGGGTTTTTCCTATTTATGTGACTGATAAGCTTGGAGGATTTATCCTTGTTTTAATTGGAGCGTGGGTTTTGTATCAATTTTTTAGACCTTCAAAGGAATCTTCTGATGAAGAAACAGAAAAAACATTGATTAATTTTGAAATAAAGACTCTTGGCATTGTCATCAATATTCTGAGGAAACCAATGACAGCGGATATCGATAAATCGGGTACAATTACAGGAGTAGAGGCATTTTTGCTAGGAGTTGCGCTATCTTTAGATGCCTTTGGTGCAGGAATAGGTGCAGCTTTATTAGGTTATTCTCCTTTGGAAATGAGTATTTTAGTGGCGTGTATGAGTTCCTTATTTGTTTCAATCGGGATCAAATCTGGTTATCTTTTTTCAAAATTTGACTGGATGGACAAATTTTCTTGCCTGCCAGGGATCATTCTAATTATGATAGGATTATGGAAATTATGATCAATGGAGGCAAAAACAGTGACAGTCGTAATTGGGTTAACAGGTGGAATTGCAAGTGGTAAAAGCACAGTCTCCAATATGTTTCGGAATCAAGGAATTCGAATTATTGATGCTGACAAAATTTCTAGAGATGTCGTTGAAATTGGAGAACCTGCATATCAACAAATTGTTAAAACATTTGGTCAAGACATTTTACTCGATGATCAAACAATCAATCGTGAGAAGCTGGGGGCAATTATCTTTTCTAATGATAAAAACCGTCAACAATTAAATGAAATCGTCCATCCAGCTGTACGTAAAGAAATGTTAAAGCAAAAACAAGAAGAAAAAGAGAAAAACGCAAAACAAGTAGTGTTAGACATTCCATTGTTATTTGAAAGCAAATTAACACATATGGTTGATGTAACAGTACTTGTGTATGTCGATGAACAGACACAGTTAAAGAGATTAATGAACCGTAATGGCTATAGTAAAGAAGAGGCCATGATGAGAATACAGTCACAGCTGCCTTTAAAGGAAAAGGTAAAGCTTGCTGATGTTATTATTAATAATAACGGTTCAATCGAAGATACCGAAGCGCAAGTAATTGAATTTTTGAATGGATTAAAATGAAAGGAGACTTATTTAGTCTCCTTTTTTGTGCATTCTATTAAATATCGTGTAAAATTTCAAAAAAAGTAATAATAATTATCCCTTTTTTAAATATATATGTTATACTATATTTATTAAATCAACAATTAGTATAACACATATATGAGAGGGGTAATATGATGAGAGCCAATATTGCAATAAATGGTTTTGGTCGTATTGGGAGAATGGTATTCCGAAATGCAATCACAGAAAATATGAATATTAAGGTGATAAACGCAAGTTATCCGGCGGAAACGTTGGCACACTTAATAAAATACGATACCAATCATGGTAAGTTTAATGGGGAAGTAATAGCATGTGATGATCATTTAATTGTAAACGGAAACAATGTGTTACTTATCAATGAACGTGACCCGCAAATGCTGCCTTGGAAAGACTTAGATATTGATATTGTTATTGAAGCTACGGGTAAATTTAATAGTAAAGATCAAGCAATGAAACATGTTGTTGCAGGTGCAAAAAAGGTCATTTTAACAGCACCTGGTAAAAATGAGGATGTAACGATTGTTATGGGAGTAAATGATCATGACTACGACCATGAGAAGCATACAATAATTTCAAATGCCTCATGTACAACAAACTGTTTAGCACCAGTTGTAAAAGTTCTTGATGATGCTTTTACCATTAAAAATGGATTAATGACAACAGTTCATGCTTATACAAATGATCAAAACAATATCGATAACCCACATAAGGATTTGAGACGAGCTAGAGCATGTGCACAGTCGATTATACCTACAACAACTGGCGCAGCAAAGGCATTGACGCTGGTATTGCCACATCTAAAAGGAAAGCTTCACGGTATGGCGTTACGGGTACCAACACCAAATGTATCGTTGGTGGATTTAGTTGTTGATGTAGAAAAGAGTGTCACAGTTGATGATATTAATCGTGCCTTTACTGAAGCTTCAAGCAGCAGTCTAAAAGGAATTTTAGATTTTACAACTGAACCGCTGGTATCCATTGATTTTAATACGAATCCAAATTCTGCAGTTATTGATGGATTATCAACAATGGTGATGGAAGAACATAAGATTAAAGTGTTAGCATGGTATGACAATGAATGGGCTTATTCATGCAGGGTAACAGATTTAACAAAATTAGTTGCTCATAAGATGAACAATTTATTAGAAGTTTAATTTGCTTAGGTTTGGAAATGATAAAACGTGTAATACCATCATGTTCATTAACTACCCTTTAACTATTAACAAACTTTTTAAAAAAGTTTGTTGCAAAACATATACAAACAAAGTATACTATTTTTCGTGAACTTCTTATATAAGCAAAGGTGTTACGGCTACTTAAAGGGTTAGGACCTCTCTGGACTAACTTTCCCCCGTGGTAGTTAGACATATACCATTAAGCGAAGAATTCATGTTAAAAAATAGTTAAAGGGGGATCCATTGAATATGGAAACAATGGGTAGACACGTAATTTCCGAATTATGGGGTTGCGATTTTGATAAGTTAAATGATATGGATTACATTGAAAAAACATTCGTAAATGCTGCGTTAAAGTCTGGTGCTGAAATAAGAGAGGTTGCCTTTCACAAATTTGCTCCACAAGGTGTAAGTGGAGTTGTTATCATTTCAGAATCACATTTAACCATTCATAGTTTTCCTGAGCATGGCTATGCTAGTATTGATGTTTATACATGCGGTGACTTAAATCCAAATATTGCTGCTGATTATATTGCAGAATCATTAGGTGCTCAAACGCGTGAAAATATCGAAATTCCTAGAGGAATGGGTCCAGTACAAGTAAAACAAGCTCAGGCAAAAGCTCTTTAATGAAATGAAATTGAATGAAAAGTCAGAGGTGCTGATTATTTAATCTGCACCTCTTTTTATTATTGGAAAACTTCAGTATTATAGGAGTAGAATAACTTTCTTTCGACACACTTTGAAAAAATAGTAATTAAAGGGGGATAATAGAAAATGAGTGTCTTTGCAAAATTAAAGGATTTTTTTAGTACACACCAAGAGACAGGTGAAAAACATCGTAACCCCGACTTGAAAAGTCATTATTATAAAACTACTAATAAAAATGCATTACAAGCTGTAAAAACAATGATTGAAGAAACACCTGGCATGACGGTTACATCTATTTCAGAAGAACGTGGAGAGATGAGTGTAAATATAGACCGTCCTAGGAAAGCTTTTTTAATTGTTACAGTCATTTCAGTCCGTCCTTATGAAACGGCTATAGATTTCACCGCCTCTACGAATACGGCATTACCAACTGATTTTGGTTTTAGTAAAAAGGTAATCCTTGAGTTATATAAAAAGCTTGACCAAAAATTAACATTAGTTGGGACAGGTAGTAGTAGATAAAGAGTGAAGTATGATACTTCAAGTCGATCATTGATAAATTATTTCTATACGAAAATTGTCTTTTAAATTATGCGGTTGAATTGGAGTTGGTTAGATGAAATGTCCTTCGTGTCAGCATAATGGTACTCGAGTACTTGACTCAAGACCTGTAGATGAAGGGAGATCAATTAGGCGTCGCAGAGAATGTGAGGAATGTCAATATCGCTTTACTACTTTTGAAAAGGTTGAAGAATTTCCATTAATTGTTGTAAAAAAAGAAGGAACAAGGGAAGAATTCAGCCGAGACAAAATCTTAAGAGGTCTAATTAAGGCTTGTGAAAAAAGACCAGTTCCCTTACAGCAACTAGAGGATCTAGTCCATGAAATAGAAAAAGAGTTAAGAAATCAAGGAGTTTCAGAAGTGAATAGTGAGCTTGTTGGTGAAATGGTTATGGACAGGCTAGCACTAATTGACGAGGTTGCATATGTCCGTTTTGCTTCAGTATATCGACAGTTCAAGGATATTAACGTCTTTATTGAAGAATTAACTGATCTTATCAAAAAAGTAAAATAAAGTAGCTAAGAGAGCTAATGAAGAATAAATCTTCAAGCTCTCTTTTCAGTAAATTGGACATCGTGATCATGTAAAGCTTTGGCGCCTAGCTCGAGACTGCATTGGACGTGTAGGTGCAGGTAACAAGACTTACTTCATGACGTAATTGTCTCGGGGTTTAAGCAACCTATTAATAACAAGCAGACATGTCATTATATGGTGTCTTATTTGCCTAAGTCTTTAGCAGGTGTTTCGCAATTCTAAATGGAAGGTTTGAATTAGATGGATCAGCATTGGAAAGAATTACTTGCTATCGATCGTTATTCGGTGAAAAGCAGCTCGGTCCTACAGGACATAGATAGGAAGATATTAACATTACTTTATCAGCCATTAATTGGTTCAAAATGTTTTAGTCTCTACATGACATTATGGGGAGAATTAGAGGAAAATCGATTATGGGGCGTGGAAACCACTCACCATAGTTTGATGACGATTATGCAAAGTAATTTGCGTGACATTTATCGTGAACGTTTGAAGTTAGAAGGCCTTGGATTAATAAAAACATTTGTTAATGATACTGGTGATGTAAAACGATATGTTTATGAACTTCAAGCACCTTTAAAGCCAAATGAATTTTTTCAAGACGGCGTATTAAATATTTATCTTTACAATCGAGTGGGTAAAAATAAGTATTTACAATTAAAGCATTTTTTCACGGACCAAAAAATAGAAGATGGGATGAAAGATATTACAAGGTCTTTTAATGAAGTATTTGACTCAGGGCATTCCGCAAATATGATCGCAAAAGTAAATAGTGAAACTTTTCAAGATTTATCACTCTCAAATGATAAAGAATATATACAAACGAATAAGCGGGCTGCAATGGAAATTACTGATGCTGGGTTTGATTTCGACTTATTCTATTCTGGGTTATCAGATGCTATTATCCCAATTAAGGCGATTACGCCAGTCGTTAAGGATGTTATTAAAAAACTATCATACTTATACGGAATTAATGCGATTGACATGAAAAATGTGTTAATGAACAGCATAAGTCAAGACGATCAAATCGACATTGAGCAGCTTAGAAAATCTGCAAGAGATTGGTATCAATTTCAATATGGAGATGAGCTCCCAGGGTTAGTAGATAAAACACAACCCCTTCATTCGCGAACAGAGATACAAAAAAAAGAGCGCACACAAGAAGAAGAGCTAATTTATCAATTAGAAACAATATCGCCTCGTCAATTTTTAACTGATATTGCCGGTGGGGCAACGCCAAGTGCTGGTGATTTACAAATTATTGAAGAAGTGATGATCGCCCAAAAACTCGAAGCTGGTGTAGTAAATGTTCTTATTTATTACGTTATGTTGAAAACAAATATGAAGCTAACGAAAGGGTATGTACAAAAAATCGCAAGTCATTGGACAAGGAAACAAATTACGACTGTAAAAGCTGCAATGGATCTTGCAAAACAAGAACACAGACAATATCAGCAATGGGCAGAAGAAAAAACGACAAAGAAAACGTCTACTTATAAAAAGGCACCGATACGCAAAGAAATGCTGCCATCATGGTTAAGCGAAGATGATAGTATTGATCAAAATAAAAATGTTCCAAAGCAAGAACAGAATCAAACAAAATTAGATCGTGAAAAATTCGAGTTAGAAAAAAAGAAATTATTTGATCGAATTAAGAATTATAAGGATAATAAAAACAATGAGTAGTATTGGAAGCGTGGTGAAAAAAGTATGGAGCACATGAGTAATTCATTTAAAAACCTAACGAACAGGCCTGATTTCAAGGATCGTTATAACGGGTTAAAAAAACAAGTATTAAATAATCAAGATGTACAAGCCTTTTTGACAAAGCATTCTACAGAAATTGAAGAAGGTATGATCGATAGAAGTCTAATGAAACTATTTGAATTTATCAATCAAAGCAAAAATTGTCATGACTGCCCATCTTTAAAAGAATGTAAAAATCTGCTGCAAGGTTATCATCCTCATTTAGTGATTCAAGGCAGAGTGATTGATCTTCAATATGATAAATGTCCAAACAAAGAAGCGTATGATGAGCGAAAAAAACATGAGTCACTAATAAAAAGTATGTATATACCAAAGGATATATTAGAGGCTCAATTTGAAAACATAGAAGTAGAGATCGATGAAACGAGCCGCTTGAAAGCGATTAGCTTAGCTCAAGATTTTGTTGAGCAATATAATAATGGTAAACGTCCAAAAGGATTATATTTATATGGCTCGTTTGGTGTTGGAAAAACATACTTTTTAGGCGCAATTGCAAATGAACTGGCATCACATAAAATATCTTCAATGCTCGTATATGTACCAGAATTTATGAGAGAGCTGAAAGGGTCTTTTCAGAATTCTTCATTAGACGAAAAATTAGATCTAGTAAAGAAAATACCCGTTTTAATGTTGGATGATTTAGGTGCTGAAGCTATGTCGAGTTGGGTAAGAGATGAAATTCTTGGCACAATCTTGCAATATCGAATGCTTGAAAACCTGCCAACGTTTTTTTCTTCAAATTTCGATTTCAAACAGCTGCAGCACCATTTAGCATTTTCCCAACGAGGTGAAGAGGAGCCTGTAAAAGCAGCGAGAATTATGGAACGAATTAAGCATATGGCAATACCAATTGAATTAATTGGCAAAAATCGAAGAGGGTAAATCTTTAAAAATCCTCTTGTCTTGACATGATATCAAGTCATGTCAAGGCAAGAGGATTGTGAAGTTCAAGCTGGTAGAATGTTCGATTTTAAAAAACACCTGATTCCAAGAAATCCGGTGTTTTTTTTATGAATGTCAAATAAATTGATTATATTCAATTTATTACTTCTAATTACATGTTTTTCCCCATATACATAGAACCAGGTATTGGCAAAAAGGGGGGACAAACATGCTTGAGATTTTATTTGGGTCTCCGAAAGAGGCAGAAACGATCTATGATATCTTTCGTTCAATGTGTAAAGAATTACATTCTGAATTACAAATAATAAATCAACATTGTGTGAAAATAAGCCCAAAAACTTGGGATATCTCCATAGAGCAGTTAGTCATTCCAGGAATGGTTCGTTATATAATTGATCATAAAGAACACCAGATTATTTTAACGATCATAAAAGAAATTTATTATTTTCTAGATGAAGAAGAACAACAGCAAATTTTACATATCACTCAATCGATTATTGAAGGTGAAAGAACAGATTTACCGCGCGTCCAACATTTTTCATTGCGCGATGAGATTTTGAGTGATGCTCTTGTGCAGTTTCTGCGTCCAAATCTCTGTTTTTCTTTTACCTCCTTTCAGAAATTTCGACTTCAAAAATATATGGCTAGAATACGAGATTATGTTGATGTAGCAATAGAAGAATATAAAATGGAGCAAGAGTATCAAAATTTTATTCAAAGTTTACGAGATTATTTAACGACAAAAGATAGTGTCATAGATAGTATTTCAATCATTCATGATAAGGGATATTTTGTTTATCATTCAACAAATCAAAAAATGATGAATCAAGAATTGAAAAAGTATACTGATGAAACATTTGTAAAACAACATCCAATGTATATTGACAAGGATTTATTGGCACCAATTGTATCAATCGCGCCAAATTGGATCTCGCTTTATACAGATGACCCTTTCGATGGAATGGTACAAACCATACAAAATATTTTTCAGGAAAGAGTACTCATACATAGTCTCAATGAATTTTCTGCACATATTCGAACTGGAGAAAATCGAAGTCAGTGAAAAGCCTTCTTGATTTTAACAAGAAAACAATTTATAATACGAATTAATTGCAAAATGATCAGTAATGATAAGGACATGAGCTTGTTTTTACGGTTCCCAGAGAGGGAAGGAAATGCTGAAACCTTCCTAACACGATGAACAAACTTACCACCTTTAAACTTCAGTTATGAACGGTTTACTTAGTAATGACTGACGGACTTCCCGTTATCGATGTTAAGCCATATCTAATTATTTCACGCAAGTATCTAATTGAATTGCGTGAAAAATGACGTTTTTATTGTCATATAGATATTGGGAAGAAGGGTGGAACCACGATCCATTGACTAGTTTTTTAACTCGTCCCTTTATTAGGGGCGAGTTTTATTTATTTTAAGGGAAATTTTAAGGAGTGGAACATGATGTCAGACGTTATAAAAATTGCGTTTCCAGACGGAGCTGTGAAGGAGTTTGCAAAAGGTACTACAACAGAAGATATTGCATCATCCATTAGTCCGGGGTTAAAAAAGAAATCACTTGCTGGAAAGCTAGATGGTAACTTACTTGATTTACGTACACCAATACAGCAAGATGGAGCAATTGAAATAGTTACACAGGATAGTGAAGAAGCATTAGAAATCATGCGCCATTCAACAGCACATTTGATGGCACAAGCGATTAAGCGACTTTATAAAGATCAAGATGTTAAACTTGGCATTGGGCCTGTGATTGAGAATGGATTTTATTATGATATTGATATGGATCAAGCAATCACACCAGAAGATTTACCAGCTATAGAAAAAGAAATGAAAAAAATTATAAATGAAAATCTTGAAATTATTCGAAAAGAAGTAAGCCGTGAAGAAGCAGAACAAATGTTTAAGGAAATACAAGATCCGCTAAAATTGGAGCTGCTGGAAGCCATCCCTGCAGGTGAAGCTGTTTCAATTTATGAACAAGGTGAATTTTTTGATCTATGCCGCGGTATACATTTACCATCAACAGGTAAAATTAAAGAATTTAAGCTACTAAGTGTTGCAGGAGCTTACTGGCGTGGTGATAGTAATAATAAAATGCTTCAACGTATTTATGGTACAGCATTTTTTAAGAAAAGCGACTTAGATGAGCATCTTCGAATTTTAGAAGAAGCAAAGGAACGTGATCACCGTAAACTAGGGAAGGAGTTAAGTTTATTTACTACATCCCAAAAGGTTGGTCAAGGATTGCCTCTATGGCTTCCTAAAGGGGCGACTATTCGCCGTATCGTTGAACGCTATATCGTTGATAAAGAAGAACGTTTAGGCTATCAGCATGTATATACACCTGTTTTAGGTAGTGTAGAGCTTTATAAAACTTCAGGTCACTGGGATCACTATCAAGAAGACATGTTTCCGAAAATGGAAATGGATAACGAAGATTTAGTCCTTCGTCCAATGAACTGTCCTCACCATATGATGGTTTATAAAAATGATATTCATAGTTATCGCGAACTGCCAATTCGTATTGCTGAGCTTGGCATGATGCACCGCTATGAAATGTCAGGAGCATTAACTGGATTGCAACGTGTACGCGGGATGACGTTAAATGATGCTCACATTTTTGTTCGACCAGATCAAATTAAAGATGAATTTATTCGAGTTGTACGCTTAATTGAAGCTGTTTATAAAGACTTTGGAATTGATAAATATTCCTTTAGATTGTCATATCGTGATCCAGAGGATAAAGAAAAATACTTTGATGATGATAGCATGTGGGAAAAAGCACAAAGCATGTTAAAAGATGCAATGGATGAATTAGGTCATGATTATTTTGAGGCAGAAGGTGAAGCAGCATTTTATGGTCCTAAACTTGATGTTCAAGTGAGAACAGCTCTTGGAAAAGATGAAACACTTTCAACTGTTCAATTGGACTTCTTACTTCCAGAACGTTTTGACTTGGCATATGTAGGTGAGGACGGAAAACAACATAGACCAGTTGTTATTCACCGCGGTGTTGTTTCAACAATGGAACGTTTTGTTGCCTTCTTAATTGAAGAATACAAAGGTGCATTCCCAACATGGCTTGCTCCAGTTCAGGTTCAAGTTATTCCAGTATCACCAGCCATTCATCTTGATTATGCAAAACAAGTACAAGAACAGCTGCAAGAGGCAGGTTTACGTGTAGAGCTAGACGCTCGTGATGAAAAAATCGGCTATAAAATCCGTGAGTCACAAATGCAAAAAATTCCGTACATGCTTGTTGTTGGAGATAATGAAATTTCAGAAAAAGCAGTGAACGTGCGTAAGTATGGAGAACAAAAATCTGAAACAATGCCGTTTGATCAGTTTTTGCAAAATATTGTGCAAGAAGTGAAGCGATAAGTTTTTTGAACGAATGGCCTAAAAGTCTTGTTGCCTGTAGGATTTAGTGCTTGCTGCACGTAAGCTCTGAAACAAGGACGTACAAGTACAGTCAATGCTAAATGAGGCACTTTCGCTTATCGAATAAAAAAAATGTTGCAACTACCTTAACCATTTGATAAAATAATTTATGTTGTTTAAACGTGCAGTATTAAGTTGCAATAACTTTGTTAAGATGTTATAATGTTCAAGGTAATTGAATAGTCTTTCATAATAAGCAAGTAGAAGCACCCGCTTCTCACCTGATTGACACATCCGTTTGTAGTTGGCAGGTTACGATGAATTCTTAATGTATACAATCGTAGTGTGGGTGTGTTAGCATCCACACTTTTTTATTTTTATATGTGGAAAATAAAAAAACCAGGATCAACAAAAACTCGGATTTGAAAAACTACTATTCAGTTTTAAATAACCTTGGAGGTGGCTAATTATTAGCAAAGATATGATGGTAAATGACGGAATTCGTGCACGTGAGATTCGTCTGATTGGTGCCAATGGAGATCAGCTTGGAATTAAATCTCGTCAAGAGGCGTTAGAAATTGCTACTAGAGCTAATCTTGATTTAGTTTTAGTTGCACCAAATGCGAAGCCTCCTGTAGGCCGCATCATGGATTACGGAAAATTCCGTTTTGAACAGCAAAAGAAAGAAAAAGAGGCACGTAAAAATCAGAAGATCATCAATTTAAAAGAGGTTCGTTTGAGCCCAACAATTGATGACCATGACTTTAACACAAAGCTTAAAAACGCACGTAAGTTCTTAGAAAAAGGCGATAAAGTGAAAGCTTCTATTCGCTTCAAAGGACGTGCAATTACACATAAAGGAATTGGTCAGAAGGTGCTTGATCGATTCTCTGCTGAATGTGCGGACTTAAGTACAATTGAATCTCATCCGAAAATGGATGGACGCAGTATGTTCTTAGTATTAGCACCGAAAAATGAAAAGCAATAATACTTAAGGAGGAATACCTTATGCCAAAAATGAAAACTCACCGTGGAGCTGCAAAGCGTTTCAAAAAGACCGGATCTGGTAAACTAAAACGTTCACATGCTTACACTAGTCACTTATTTGCAAACAAATCTACAAAAGCTAAACGTAAATTACGTAAATCTACTGTAGTAAGCAAAGGCGATTTCAAACGCATTCGTCATTTATTAGATAACATCAAATAATCGGAACACCGTAATATAGGAGGGAATTTATATGCCAAGAGTAAAAGGCGGTATCGTTTCACGTAAACGTCGTAAAAAAGTTTTAAAACTAGCTAAAGGTTATTTCGGTTCAAAACATACATTATACAAAGTTGCAAACCAACAAGTAATGAAATCTTTAATGTATGCTTACCGTGATCGTCGTCAGAAAAAACGCGACTTCCGCAAACTTTGGATCACTCGTATCAACGCAGCTGCTCGTATTAATGGTCTTTCTTACAGCCGTTTAATGCATGGATTAAAGCTTGCTGGTATCGAAGTAAACCGTAAAATGCTTGCTGATTTAGCTGTAGCTGACGAAAAAGCATTTGCTCAATTAGCAGACGCTGCAAAAGCTCAACTAACTAAATAATTGAACGTTTAAAGAGTTGACTCCATGTAATGGGTCAGCTCTTTTTTCATAAAGGAGTGTATGATATTGAATTACATAATTATCTATTATCTACTCTTAAATATCGTTAGTTTTCTTATCATGGGAATTGATAAAAATCGTGCAAAGCGTGGAGAATGGAGAATAAGAGAAGCAACTCTTTGGTGGCTGGCAGTCATTGGCGGTGCAATAGGAGGCTATATCGGGATGAGAGTTTATCATCATAAGACAAAGCATGTATCATTTAAGTTTGGATTTCCAATTTTGACGATTTTCCATCTGTTGCTTTTTATGTATTTGCTCAAACAATTGGCATAAACTGAATAATTTCCCGTAAACTGTAATCGTACACTACAAACATCCTGAGAAATGATTCGCAACAAGAAAGTGGTGATGACGGTCGATATCGCAACATCATCTGTATTAACGGTCATTGAGACGACTGGATTCTTTGCCCCCATCGTTTTTATTTTTTTTCATATGATTAGACAGTTTTTGCTAATCCCTGTAGTTGTTGTATGTATTGCTGGCGGAGTCTTGTTTGGAGCTGAATTGGGGACAATTTATTCAGTAGTTGGTCTTACTGGGGCAAGTATGATCTTTTATTTCATTTCAAAACTATTCCCTGCATTACTGCAACGATTTGAGAAAATGAAAGTAATATGGTTGGGTCAATATACACAATTATCAAATGGCCAAATTGTCATTTTACGTATGATACCATTCGTTAATTTTTCACTGATCTCTTTATGTATTTTAGAAAAAACAAAAACATTTCGAAAGTTTATGAAGCTATCATTTTTGACACATATCCCATCATCATTTTGTTTTACTTTTTTAGGTGCATCTCTACAGACATTAGCTCCTATTTATCTTGTATTATTAGTTATAGTCTTATTGTGCCTCGTTTATTTTTTAAGAGAAAAGCAGGCCTTAATCCAATGGCATGATTTTTTTTCAAGAGAAAAAAAGCATGATTATTAAGAAAGGTACAGCCATTTGCTGTACCTTTTCATTTCTTATATTTAGTGTCCCTGTTTTTTACTCAACAGCTCTTTAATTGGACTTTTCCATTCAACTTTTGCAAAAGGATATCGATGTTTTATTTGGTCTTCAATGTAGGTGAAATCCTCTACAGTTAATCCTTTTAATGTACTCATCGATTCTGCCCAAATAAAGATAGAAACAACCTCAAATGCATTTGTAGTCGTACCTAAATACTTTTCACCTTCAAATAAAACCCCTTTGTGGGTTAGTGAAAAATTTTTTCGGACATTAGCATGATCATCTAAAAAGTAAAATTGTTTTTGTTCATGCGCTAATTCAAGCTTTCGTTTTGGGTTAAATAAATATTTAAACCCAGAATATACGAGAAAAATGATTAGGGCAATTAAAAGGATGCGTAAAAACAACACAATCATATTAAACCCCTCCTGAGGGCAATTTTTCATATATACGATCAAGTGTAGAAAAAGGTTTCAAGATTTTTTCTATTTGTTATAATTTTTTTAAGAGTAAAGAAAATTAATCTAAGTTCTGGTATCAAACTTCGGTCCTAAGCCCTCTGGTGTTCTCGGGATTGAATAGAAGCTATTGAACTAATCGATTATATGGAGGAAAGCATGTATGGTAAACCTAGCAAAGTTATTTATGATGCAAAAAGAATTAGATACAAAAATTGAAACACAGCATCAATTACAACAAGAGATGTTATTTGATAGAAAAATATTAGCTCTATTAGTAGAGGTTGGGGAACTTGCAAACGAGACTAGATGTTTTAAGTTTTGGAGTGTGAAGCCTCCTGCTTCAATTGATGTTATATTAGAGGAATATGTAGACGGAATTCACTTCATCCTTTCATTAGGATTGGAGATCGATATCGAACCGACGATTCATTTTGAAAATAAACAAGATAAACGGACTGTGACAGAACAATTTTTATATGTGTACCAATCGATTACCTTATTTAAGGACGAGCGTTCAATAAGCATGTATAAAAATATGTGTGAAGAATATTTATTTTTAGGAGAGCTATTAGGATTTTCAAGTGCCCAAATAGAAAAGGCGTATGTTTCAAAAAATGAGGTCAATCATGAACGACAGAAACAAGGGTATTAAATCTGTGTAATTGTGGAAGATTTCTTATAGGATCATCTTTCATGTATACTAAAAGAGAATGTTAGATAAAGGAGGTTTTATTATGACAAAGTATGATGAAACATTAACAATGCTAAAAGACCTTACAGATGCAAAAGGGATCCCAGGAAATGAACGTGAAGTTCGGGATGTCATGAAAAAATACATAACAAATTATGCGGATGAAGTGTTTACTGACAATCTAGGAAGCTTGGTTGCTAAGAAGGTTGGAATCGAACAAGGACCAAAAATAATGATTGCCGGACATTTAGATGAAGTTGGCTTTATGGTTACAAAAATTGATGACAAAGGGTTTATCCGCTTTCAAACAGTTGGCGGCTGGTGGTCACAGGTTATGCTGGCTCAACGTGTAACAATTGTAACTAGAAATGGTGATATTACAGGAATCATTGGTTCTAAGCCGCCACATATTCTACCTGCCGAATCACGTAAAAAACCTGTTGATATTAAAGATATGTTTATTGATATTGGCGCCTCCAGCCGTGAAGAAGCAATGGAATTTGGTGTGAAGCCTGGCGATCAAATTGTACCTTATTTTGAATTTACAGTGATGAAAAATGAAAAAATGCTTCTAGCCAAAGCATGGGATAATCGAATTGGCTGTGCGATTGCAATTGATGTATTGAAAAACTTAAAAGGGACAGATCATCCAAACGTAGTGTATGGTGTTGGTACTGTTCAAGAAGAAGTGGGATTAAGAGGTGCAAAAACATCTGCAAACCTAATAGAGCCTGATATAGCATTTGGTGTTGATGTAGGTATCGCTGGAGATACTCCGGGGATTTCTGAAAAAGAAGCAGCAAGTAAAATGGGGGATGGACCGCAAATCGTTCTTTATGATGCTTCAATGGTTTCACATAAAGGGCTACGCGATTTAGTGACAGATACAGCGGATGAATTAAATATTCCTTATCAATTTGAATCAATGCCAGGCGGTGGTACAGATTCAGGTTCTATCCATATTTCGGCAAATGGTGTACCAGCACTTTCCATTACAATTGCTACGCGTTATATCCACTCACATGCTGCGATGCTTCATCGTGATGATTATGAAAATGCGGTTAAGTTAATCACAGAAGTAATCAAGCGTTTGGATCGAAAAACGGTTGATAAAATTACGTTTGAATAATAGAAAACCAAGTAAGGAACATTGATGATAATATGTAGGTAAAATGGATTCGCTTTAAACGATTGGAGAATAAATAAAATAAAAAAACCTTGATGGTGGCTATACCTATCAAGGTTTTTTTATGTTTATCTTTATGGCTTTTTCAATCCCTGCTCTAATGTTGATAACATTTCCTGCTTATCTTGATCATTCGCATTTTGCCAAATAACCTCGAAAAGTACTCCTAGACCAGGAAGCATTTTTTCTTCACCGCTTTGGATAGCATCAACAATTGTATCCTGTAATTGGTCTTGAGTATTCCCAGATACATTCGCGATTACAGCATTTCGTAGATTTAAATTCAATTTCATGCACTCCTTTTGTTTGATTCCAGCTTATTAGTAATGTTTGTTAAATAAACAAGAATTATGTATGATTGGAAAGAGATCTTGGAAATGTTCGCAAAAGGAGTTTTAATGTGGATAGAATTGAGTCAGTTAAAAATCAAAAAGTAAAACAATGGAGAAAACTACATACAAAAAAAGAACGTGAAGCAACGGGTACGTTTATGATTGAAGGTTTACATTTAGTCGAAGAAGCACTAAAAACAAAAGAAATAATAAAAGATCTTATTGTTTCTGAGGATACGACAATCCCAACACATTGGAATGTTGATCAACTGAATATCATCTTAGTCACTAAGGAAGTGCTGAAAGCAATTAGTGATACTGAAACACCACAGGGAGTAGCGGCAATTTGTGAAATTCAGACGGAGCTTTCAGCTGATAATTGGAATAAAATTCTCTTCATTGACAGTGTTCAAGATCCTGGCAATCTTGGGACAATCATTCGAACAGCGGATGCTGCGGGGATTGATGGGATCATTTTAGGAGAAGGAACAGTTGATCACTATAATTCAAAAGTCATTCGATCAAGTCAAGGTTCAATTTTTCATTTACCAATTATAAAGGGTAATTTAGTGGAGTGGCTTGACATTTATAGCAGGAATGAAATACCTGTTTATGGAACTTCCTTACAAAATGGCGTCAGTTATCGAGATGTTTCACCATCTGAACAATTTTGTTTGATTATAGGAAATGAAGGTAGCGGAGTAAATCGTGAATTGCTGCAAAAAACGGTGAAAAATCTATATATTCCAATCTATGGTGGAGCAGAATCACTTAACGTTGCAATTGCAGCTGGGATCCTTCTTTATCATTTACGAGGATAGTTGCAGGAACAAAATGTTTTGATTATAATAAGATAGAAATTACATAGGAAATACTATGACAGAGACTAGTAATTTACAATACGTCCATTCAGGGAAAAAATGCCTTAGACTGAAAGCATTTTATGGATAGTAGTAAATGAATTCACCTCTCGAGTTGACACTTAGACCGTAATAGAGTTAAGAGAGGATAAGGTCTTTCAACCTCAACCTCTAGAACGTAAAGGTGTTCCGGTTTTTACCGTTATTGAAATGAAGTGAGTCGTGCAAAGAATTGTGTGTACGGCTAACAAGGGTGGTAACGCGAATTCAACTCGTCCCTTTTTGGGGGCGAGTTTTTTATTTTGCAAAAAAAGCTCTTTTAGCTTTTTAAATAAAGGAGGAACAAAGATGCAAGAGCAATTAAAACAGCTTCAACAAGAAGCACTTGAAAAAGTTGAGCAAGCGCAAGAATTAAAAGCATTGAATGATATTCGAGTAGCTTATTTAGGGAAAAAAGGGCCAATTACCGAAGTTTTACGTGGAATGGGTAAACTTTCAGCTGAAGAACGTCCAGTCATGGGCGCACTTGCAAATGAAGTTCGTGAAGCAATTGCTACTTCGATTTCAAGCAAACAAGAACGTTTAGAACAATTGGCTGTTGAACAAAAACTTGCAAATGAAACAATCGATGTGACATTACCAGGTCGTCCTGTAAGAGTTGGTAATCATCACCCTTTAACAGCAGTAGTAGAGGAAATTGAAGACTTATTCCTTGGTATGGGTTATCAAATTGCTGAAGGTCCAGAAGTTGAAACAGATTATTTTAACTTTGAAGCATTGAACCTTCCAAAAGGTCATCCTGCCAGAGACATGCAAGATTCTTTCTATATTACAGAAGAGCTGCTTTTACGCACACATACATCACCGGTGCAAGCAAGAACTATGCAAAAGCATGAAGGCAAAGGTCCAGTGAAAATTATTTGTCCAGGTAAGGTATATCGTCGTGATAATGATGATGCAACACACTCACATCAATTTACCCAAATTGAAGGACTTGTTGTAGATGAAAATATTAGTATGAGTGATCTTAAAGGTACTCTTGAAGTATTTGCAAAGAAAATGTTCGGTGATGAGCGTGAAATTCGTTTACGCCCAAGTTTCTTCCCTTTCACAGAGCCATCTGTTGAAGTAGATGTATCTTGTTTCTCTTGTGGAGGAAATGGCTGTAAAGTTTGTAAAGGTACTGGCTGGATCGAGATTTTAGGTGCTGGAATGGTACATCCGAACGTACTTGAAATGGCTGGCTTTGATTCTAAAAAATACAGTGGCTTTGCGTTCGGTATGGGACCAGAGCGAATTGCCATGTTAAAGTACGGGATTGATGATATTCGTCATTTCTATACGGATGATGTTCGATTCTTAAAACAATTTAAACGAGCTTAAATAGGAGGTTTCTAACATGTTTGTTTCATATAAATGGTTAGCTGAGTACGTTGATTTAGCAGGAATAACTCCAGGTGAATTAGCTGAGAAAATTACACGAAGCGGTATCGAAGTAGAAGGTGTAGATGTTTTAAATGAAGGCATGAAAGGTGTCGTTATCGGTCATGTAGTTGAAAAAGAAAAGCATCCAGATGCGGAAAAGTTAAATAAATGTCAAGTTGATCTCGGAAACGGTGAAATTGTTCAAATTATTTGCGGTGCTAAAAATGTAGATAAAGGACAGAAAGTTGCGGTTGCAACTGTTGGAGCTGTTTTACCAGGGAATTTTAAAATTAAAAAGGCAAAGCTTCGCGGAGAAGTTTCAAATGGAATGATCTGTTCCTTACAGGAGTTAGGGTTTGAAGCAAAACTAGTGGCAAAAGAGTATTCTGAAGGTATTTTTGTCTTCCCTAGTGATGTAGAGGTTGGAGTGGATGCCCTTCAGCAATTAAATCTTGATGATGCTGTTCTTGAATTAGGCTTAACACCAAATCGTGCTGATGCAATGAGTATGTTAGGTGTTGCGCACGAAGTAGCAGCAATCTTAAATCGTGAAGTGAAATACCCGGAAATTTCGTATGAAAGTATCGAAGAAAAAGCTGAAAATGCTGTTGCCGTAAAAGTTGAAGCACCAGAAGATAATCCATTATATATCGCAAAGGTTATTAAAAATGTAACAATCGCACCATCACCTTTATGGATGCAATCAAGATTAATGGCAGCTGGTATCCGACCTCATAATAATGTTGTTGATATTACAAACTTTGTGTTATTAGAATACGGCCAACCACTACATGCATTTGATTATGACCGCTTTGGTTCAAAGGAAATTCTTGTTCGCCGAGCAAAAGAAGGCGAGAAGATTGTGACGCTAGATGACCAAGAACGTACATTAACTGCTGATCATTTAGTTATCACAAATGGTACAGAGCCAGTAGCATTAGCTGGTGTGATGGGTGGAGCAAATTCTGAAGTACAATCAGATACAAAAACAATCCTTCTAGAATCTGCATTATTTAACGGACAAAGAATACGTATTTCATCAAAGGATCATGGTTTACGAAGTGAAGCAAGTGCGAGATATGAAAAAGGTATCGATCCAAATCGTGTCCATGCAGCAGCTGAGCGTGCGGCACAATTAATTTCTCTATATGCAGGTGGAGAAGTAATGCAAGGTTCTGTTCAAGTACAAACTGCAACATTCGAACCTGCTATTGTTACAACAACAGTGGAAAAAGTAAACCGTGTACTTGGCATGAATATTTCTTCTGAAGAAATGAAATCAATTTTCGAACGTCTTCAATTTGGCGTGGTGCTAGATAACTCAACACTTACTGTTACAGTACCTACACGTCGTGGGGATATTACAATTGAAGAGGATCTAGTAGAGGAAATTGCAAGACTTTATGGATATGATAATATTCCGACAACCTTACCAATTGGGCAAGCAATTCCAGGTAAACTAACTGATTATCAGGAAAAGCGTCGTAAAGTTCGTCGTTATTTAGAAGGTACTGGTCTTTTCCAAGCAATTACGTATTCATTAACAAATGAAGAGAAGGCACCGAAATATGCACTAGAAGTTTCTGAACTTACGAGACTTGCTTTACCTATGAGTGAAGAACGCAGCGTGTTACGTTTAAGTCTTCTGCCACATTTATTAGATGCATTAAAATACAATCTAGCAAGACAAATTGATCAAGTTGGATTATATGAAATCGGCTCTGTCTTTTTATCACAAGGAAAAGACCAACAACCACTTGAAAAAGAACGACTATCGGCAGCAATTACTGGCTTATGGCATTCACATTCATGGCAAGCTGAAAAGAAACCTGTGGATTTCTATGTTGTAAAAGGTATTGTTGATGGGCTAGTTGATCTTCTTGGATTAACAAGGGATGTTCAATATAAACAAGCAAAACGCGATGGAATGCATCCTGGTCGGACAGCGGAAATATATATAGGGGAAAAACTAGTCGGGTTCATTGGACAGGTGCACCCAACAGCTCAAAAAGACTTAGATTTAACTGAAACATATGTGTTTGAATTATCGTTAGTTGATCTGTTATCAGTGGACATAGAAGAAACACGTTTTGAGGTAATTCCTCGTTATCCTTCTATTACGAGAGATATCGCCCTTGTTGTTGATAAAAACATTGTCGCAGGTGATATTGAAAAAGTAATCACTAATGCAGGCGGTAAAATGCTAAAAGAAGTATCTGTTTTTGATCTATATGAAGGTGACAGACTTGAAGAAGGTAAAAAATCTGTTGCATTCTCGCTTCGTTATTTTGATCCTGAACGCACTTTAACAGACGAAGATGTGACAAAAGCACATGAAAAGGTGCTATCGGCTGTAGAAGATAAGGTTGGGGCAACATTACGCGGATAAACATATACGTGAAAAGGGTAAGTACATAAAAAGTGTACTTACCCTTTGTTTATTTTTTAGCTAATTTCATGGCCTTTTCCGTATTTGCAAAATGTTTTTTTGTAATGGTAGCTAAAAATTGACTTCCTTGTTTTTGAATGATCTTAGCAGCTGCGATATCGACTTGTGCGCCTGCCCCTTTTGGTAATATAACACCGGTTTTTTCGGATAGACGTTCAAATTCTTTCACGAAAGCATAACGAGCAATGATTGAAGCAGCAGCAACTGCTAAATGGACGCCTTCTGCTTTTGTAGAAAAATATATATTTTCTTTTACAACCTTTTTTCCTTGGAGGTGCTTAAAGTAAATAGCTGGTTCAGCAAACTGATCAATTAATAATCCATCTGGTTTTTCAGGGGATATTTTATTAAGTAAATGATTGATTGCTTGATTATGTAATAATGCCTTCATTTTCCCTTGTGACATACCCTGTTGCTGAAGCTCATTGTATTTTTCGTTATGAAGAACTAATAAGCTGTATGGTATCGTATGGATTAAGTCTTTAGCAATTGCCATTATTTGAGGATCCTTTAAATTTTTCGAATCTCTAACACCTAGTTCTTGTAAAAGAAGTAATTGTTCTTTTTTTACATAAGCTGCTACAACTGTGATTGGTCCAAAAAAATCACCTGTACCAACTTCATCAGATCCAATGATGGATAAACTTGAAATGTTTTTAGGAGGTACAAAACCTGTTGACGATTTTTTTAGGTTGGTCTTTACAGGCTGGTTTTCATTTCCAACTTGTAAACCCCATTTAGCAGCCTCCACTTCCGCTGTGCCGCCTTGAAATAAAACCTTTCCAGATTTATAAGCAGTAATTGTACAGCCATTCGATTTTGCTGAGAACACAGCACCCTGTGGAATTTTGTCGCTTATATTTGCTGCGTAATGAGATTTCATGCGGTTAATTGTAGTTGTATCTACTTTAATGACTGAATTTGCCAATCGTAACATCCTTTCGCGTTTGAATGAAGTGGGTATTCATTTTAGTGCTTAAATTTATGTTGTCAGAGCTGAACAAGGCGTTAGCCCTTTTAATAGTTGAACTTCTTCCCATATCATTAAGCTTCATGTTATGATAGGGAATAGGATTTGCATGAAATGGAGGATTTATCGTTGTCAAATCGCTCAAAATCGAAAACGACAGTAGATATATATGGTCAACGATTTTCAATTATTGGTACAGAAAGCACAAGTCATATTCGTGCGGTTGCGTCGATTGTTGACGATAAAATGCGAGAGATTAATAGTAAAAATCGTTCACTTGATATAAATAAACTAGCTATTTTAACAGCTGTTAATGTTGTACATGATTATTTAAAACTAAAAGAAGAATATGAAAAACTTGAGAAATCACTATTAGAAAAGGATTGAAATTAATAAATGCTAGATTTAGTCATCATTATTATTCTATTATTTGGGATACTAGTCGGTTTGAAACGCGGTTTTATCCTTCAATTTGTTCATATAACAGGTTTTATTATTTCATATATTGTAGCATATCAGTATTTTGATGATCTTGCACCGAAATTAAAATTATGGATTCCATATCCGATAACAAGTGAAAGTCCGGAAATACTGACATTACTAAACGGTGAAGATTTAGAAGGAGCATATTATCGCGCTGTCGCGTTCGTTCTATTATTTATAGGGACGAAGATTGTTATGCAAATCATTGGTTCAATGTTAGACTTTGTTGCCTTATTGCCGATCTTAAAGCAATTAAATAAATGGGCAGGTTCTATTTTAGGTTTTTTGGAAATTTATCTCATATTATTTATTTTCCTCTTCATTGGCGCACTTATGCCGATCGATCCACTCCAACAAGCATTAGACAAATCCATACTTGCCGATCTTATTGTAAATCATACACCGTATTTTTCTCACAAAGTGAATGAACTTTGGATTCAGTACATGTCATAACTTCTCTACATATTAGAGAGGTTTTTTTGTGTAAGAGAATTACTTCTGTATTACATTTTAAAAGATTATAATTAGGCTATGCTTTTCGAATGCTATCTTAATTGAAGTGGCTTGTAAAAGAAACCCAGAGCCTTTAATTAAACGAGTGGAATTTACGCAATAGATGGTTTCTGGCATAATAAATTGTACTTTTCTTTTATTTATTTGTATCATTTTTAAAGAGGTGAGAGAATGGACATTCATAAAAAAGACGTAATTCGTCTATTGGAAAAAATAGCCGTATTAATGGAACTAAAGGGAGATAATCCGTTTAAAATATCAGCATTTCGAAAAGCAGCAAACGCACTTGAAACAGATGATCGCAGTCTATCATTAATAGAAGATTTCACAACGATCACAGGAATTGGGAAAGGTACTTCTGCTGTTATTAAGGAATTTGTTGAATCAGGGAGATCTGAAGTTTTAGAACAATTACAGCAAGAGGTTCCAGCTGGGTTATTGCCATTATTAAAGTTGCCAGGTTTAGGTGGTAAAAAAATTGCTAAGCTCTATAAAGAATTACATATTGATAGTGTTGAAACGTTAAAACAAGCTTGTCAGGAAAATAAAATTCAAGGTCTAGCAGGCTTTGGGAAAAAATCAGAAGAAAAAATCCTCGCAGCCATTGAGGAAATGGGAAACCGCCCTGAACGTCTGCCACTGTCGTTTATGCTTCCTATAGCAGAGGAAATTGAAATGTACTTAGCCAAATGTACCGGGATTGAAAAGTTTTCAAGAGCAGGCAGCCTTCGCCGAATGAAAGAAACAATAAAGGATTTGGACTTTATTATCTCAACTAATGAACCAGCAGCAGTTCGAGACCAACTATTGAAAATCGAGAATCTTTCAGATGTCATTGCAAATGGAGATACGAAGGTTTCAGTCCAGTTACAATATGATTATGAAGTGAGTATTGATTTCCGCTTAGTTAAACCAGAAGAGTATGCTACAACACTTCATCATTTTACAGGTTCTAAGGAACATAATGTTAGAATGCGTCAGTTAGCAAAAGAACGTGGTGAGAAAATAAGTGAATATGGTGTCGAAAATAATGAAACAAACGAGATAAAAACTTTTGAAACGGAAGCGGAGTTTTATGAATATTTTAATCTTCCGCATTTCCCTCCAGAAATAAGAGAAGATGGTTCAGAGGTAGATTTATATAAAAAGGATATGAAGCTCATTCGTCTCGATGATATCAAAGGTGATCTCCATATGCATTCAACTTGGAGTGATGGTGCCTTCACGATACGGGAAATGGTTGAAGCCTGCCGTGAAAAAGGCTATCGTTATATTGCTATTACCGATCATTCTCAATATTTAAAGGTAGCGAATGGATTAACACCAGAGCGCCTACGAGCACAGCGTCTTGAAATAAATGCATTAAATGAAGAGTATGATGATATTACAATTCTTGCAGGCGTAGAAATGGATATTTTACCAGATGCTTCGTTAGATTATGATGATGAGCTTTTGGCTGAGATGGATCTAGTCATTGCATCGATTCACTCCAGCTTTTCAGGTTCGCGAGAAGTTATTATGAAACGATTAAAGACTGCACTGGAAAATCACCATGTCGATATCATTGCCCATCCGACAGGTCGATTAATCGGAAAAAGAAAAGGCTATGATGTAGATGTTGAGATGCTTATCCAACTAGCAAAAGAAACAGATACTGCTTTAGAATTAAATGCAAATCCTAATCGACTAGATTTATCTGCTGAACATATTAGAAAGGCACAAGCTGCTGGAGTTAAGCTTGTCATCAATACAGACGCACATAATAAAGAGATGCTTGAACATATGACAATTGGCGTCTCTACAGCGAAAAAGGGCTGGGTTGAATGTGACAATGTGATCAATACATGGGATATTGATCAATTACGAACATTTTTAAATAGGCATCATAATGAATAATTTATAAAACTAGAGCAATTGTTCGACTTTTAGCTACAGCGCCCACACCCCCGAGGAGTCGGGGGTGGTCAAGGTGCTTCCGCTTTAGTTCATAGGAGGTTTACGGTCTTGCAGCAAAAAGTATTACATGTTTTAGAATTTGAAAAAGTAAAAGACCAACTTGTTAAACATGCATCATCCTCATTGGGAAAAGAAAAGGTTAGAGAGTTAATACCATCAAGTAATTTTGATGAAGTGGTTACTTCACAGGATCAAACAGATGAAGCAGCAAAGGTCATTCGTTTAAAGGGAAATGTACCCCTAGGAGGATTAGTTGATGTTAGAGCAACTGTAAAACGGGCAAAAATCGGCGGTTTACTGAGTGCTAGTGAATTAAATGAAGTAGCAGGCACCCTTTATGCGGGACGAAATATGAAACGTTTTATAGAAAAAATGGTTGAAGAAGGAATTGAGATATACCATCTGCCAATGATTGCAGAAAAAATAGTTATCCTGCATGAGCTAGAGAAAGATATTGCAACTTGTATCGATGATAATGGGTATGTATTAGACAGTGCAAGTGAAACATTAAAAGGGATTCGCGTGCAGCTTAGAACAACAGAAGCAAGAGTGAGAGATAAGTTAGAATCGATGATTCGCTCATCTGCAGCAACTAAAATGCTCTCTGATGCGATAATCACTATCCGAAATGACCGTTTTGTCTTACCTGTTAAACAAGAATACCGTTCCTCATATGGGGGAATTGTTCATGATCAATCAAGCTCTGGTGCAACATTATTTATTGAGCCACAAGTTATCGTGGATTTAAATAATACACTTCAGCAAGCAAAAGTGAAGGAAAAGGTTGAAATTGAGCGGATTTTAAGGCTTTTATCTGACAAGGTTGCAGAAAACAGCCATGACATACTACAAAATGTATATTGTTTAGCTGAAATGGATTTTATGTTTACAAAGGCGAAATATGCAAAACAAATAAAAGGAATAAAGCCTGCTGTTAACAACGATGGGATTATAAACTTAATAAAAGCACGTCATCCTCTTTTACCAGAAAATGAAGTCGTTCCAAATGATATTGAGCTGGGTACAGACTTTACGACAATTGTTATTACTGGTCCTAATACAGGTGGAAAGACGGTTGCATTAAAAACATTAGGTTTATGTACATTAATGGCTCAAGCAGGTTTGCAAATCCCTGCACAGGATGGTTCCGAAACTGCAGTGTTTGATGCTGTCTATGCAGACATTGGTGATGAGCAATCGATTGAGCAAAGCTTAAGTACGTTTTCTTCACATATGGTGAATATTGTTGATATCCTTGATAAAGTGAATGAAAAGAGCTTAGTTCTTTTCGATGAGCTTGGAGCAGGAACAGATCCACAAGAAGGTGCTGCACTTGCGATATCTATTCTTGATGAGGTGTATGGAAGAGGAGCAAGAGTTGTGGCAACAACACATTATCCAGAATTAAAAGCATATGGCTACAACCGCAGTGGAGTCATTAATGCAAGCGTTGAATTCGATATTACAACGTTAAGTCCAACTTATAAGCTTTTAATCGGTGTCCCTGGACGAAGCAATGCGTTTGAAATTTCCAAAAGGCTGGGCTTACAAGAACATGTTATAAACATGGCAAAGGCTCAAATGAGCGACGAGCGAAACGAAGTTGATACGATGATTGCCTCCTTGGAAACGAGCAAAAAATCGGCAGAGCAAGAAAGACTGGAAGCTGAAAAAATTCGAAAAGAAGCGGAACAGCTTCATAAAGAGCTTCAACAACAAATCATTGAGTTTAATCAGCAGCGTGATGCATTATATGAAAAAGCAGAACTAAAAGCAGAGCAAAAGGTTGAAGAAGCACGTCAAGAAGCAGAGAAAATCATTCATGAGTTAAGAAGGTTAAGAAAAGAACAGCATGCTACAATAAAAGAACATGAGTTAATTGACGCACGAAAACGCTTAGAAAATGCAGTGCCAACATTTGAGAAAAGCAAAAAGGTTGAAAAGAAAGAAACGGTTAAACAAACATTTTTACCCGGTGATGAAGTAAAAGTGATAAGCTTTGATCAGAAAGGTCATTTAATTGATAAAGTAAGTGACAATGAATGGCAAGTGCAAATGGGAATAATGAAAATGAAAGTAAAAGAAAAAGATCTGCTTTATATAAAGAGAGCTAAACAGGAAGTACAAGAAAAGCCGCTGGCAACTGTAAAAGGTAAGGATTATCACGTCTCACTTGAATTAGATTTACGTGGCGAGCGCTTTGAGAATGCATTGCTTAGAGTTGAAAAATATTTAGATGATGCAGTCTTAGCTGGCTATCCAAGAGTATCGATTATTCATGGGAAAGGTACAGGGGCACTCCGAACAGGTGTGAAGGAATTATTGAAAAATCACCGGAGTGTAAAAAATACTCGTTTAGGAGAAGCCGGTGAAGGTGGTACTGGTGTAACCATTGTTGAACTCAAATAGCGAGGAGATGTATGATGAAAGAATTTTGGGAAAACGATTTAGTTCAAATTGCTGCCTACTATAGTGTTGTGGTTCTTTGCATCATTGTATTTTTAACGATATTTGAGCTTGTAACGAAATATAAAAATTGGGAAGAAATCCAAAAGGGGAACATGGCAGTAGCTATGGCAACTGGTGGGAAAATATTCGGGATAGCTAATATTTTTCGCTTTTCAATTGATCAGCACGAGAGCTTATTAGAAATGATGGGCTCAGGACTTTATGGCTTTATCCTTTTACTTTTAGGCTACTTTATTTATGAGTTTATGACACCCTCATTCAAAATTGATGAAGAAATACAAAAAGATAATCGAGCAGTAGGCTTTATTTCTCTGGTTATTTCTGTTGGATTATCATTTGTTATTGGAGCAGGGCTTTAAGGGAGAGTGCTATTTAAAAGTTGGAAACTTTAGCGAAAGTAATGTTTGTTTTATGTGGACTGTTTCTATTAATTGGAATTATTTATTTAGCATTTTTTTGAATTTTATCTATTTTAAGGGCTGTTTTCGCAAACTTTGTTGCTATTTACCAAGTAGTGCGGTGTGGTTGATTGCAGCGAGAGGATGCTTGGGCGGGCGGTGAGCCTCCTCGGCGTGAACGCCTGCATGAGTCTCACCTGTCCCGCAGCTCCCGCATGAGTCTCGCAATCTGCTCCAATCAACCTTAAATATTTTTCGTTTTAAAAGCAACAATCTCTTAGAAAATAGCCATTTTTTAGAAAAAATAAGAGCTTGACACATCAGTGTCAGGCTCTTGTTTGTTTGAGCCTGGCCAAATGCTATTTGAAAATATTTTTATTTCTGAAAATAGGAAAATCTGCTATACTTTTTATGAAGGAAAATGAGGACGGAGGACCCCTACATATTAAATCTTCATTTAGATCTTTTCATCTAATCATCACCAACCAGTCTCCCTCCCGCCAACTAAAGTAATCATTGTTAAGAGAGATCAGATCATTACACATTTTGTTGATCATCCACATAGTTGGTTGTTAATAAAATAGCGAAAGATTCGAAGGAGGAGAAAAAAGGTGGACATTCAAAAACCTTGGTTAAATCAATACCCAGAACAAATCCCTCACGAAATCAAAATCGAAGAAAAATCGCTAGATGAATATTTACAAGAGGCTGCAAGTGAATTCCCTACAAAAACAGCCATTCATTTCCTAGGAAAAGAACTTTCTTATTCTGAGCTTTACAAACAATCACTAAAATTGGCAAACTACCTTCAAGCAAAGGGATTACAAAAGGGTGATCGAGTATCAATCATGCTCCCAAATTGCCCACAAGCAGTCATTGCATATTATAGTGTGTTACTTGCAGGAGGAATCGTTGTTCAAACAAATCCACTGTACATGGAACGTGAGCTTGAATATCAGCTGAAAGATAGTGGTGCGACATTTATCATAACCTTAGATTTACTTTATCCACGTGTGTCAAAAATGAAAGCGTTAACAAATTTAAAGCATATTATTGTAACTAGTATAAAAGATTATTTGCCATTCCCTAAAAACCTTTTATATCCTCTTGTTCAAAAAAAGCAAAATCAACTTATTGTCAAAATTGAGCATCAAGGAGATACTCATTTATTTAAAAAAATTATGGATGTAGCCGAACAGACTATTAATAAAGTTGAGATGAGATCATCAGATGATATTGCACTACTTCAATATACAGGTGGAACGACAGGCTTTCCAAAAGGAGTTATGCTGACACATAAAAACATAATTGCAAATACAAAAATGTGTGCAACATGGATGTATAAATGTAAAAGAGGAGAAGAATCCATGCTAGGAATCGTTCCTTTATTCCATGTATATGGCATGACAACCGTTTTAAATTTATCTGTCATGCAAGGCTATAAAATGATCCTTTTGCCGAAGTTTGATGCATCTGAAACATTAAAAACGATTGAAAAATTAAGACCATCACTTTTTCCAGGTGCCCCGACAATTTATATTGCATTACTGAACCATCCTGATATTGAAAAATACGATCTTAAATCGATTTCTTGCTGTATAAGTGGTTCTGCTCCTCTGCCGGTTGAAATCCAAGAACAATTTGAGAAAGTAACTGGGGGGCGTGTTGTTGAGGGTTATGGATTATCAGAAGCGTCACCAGTTACACATGCAAACTTTTTTTGGGATAAAAGAAAAAAAGGCAGTATAGGTGTTCCTTGGCCGAATACAGATTCAGTTATTTTTTCTTATGAAACTGGCGGGGTTGCTGAACCAAATGAAATTGGAGAAATTGCCGTTCGGGGACCACAAGTGATGAAAGGGTATTGGAATAAGAAAGAAGAGACAGAAGCTACAATGAAAGAAGACTGGTTGCTTACTGGAGATGTTGGCTATATGGATGAGGAAGGGTATTTTTATATTATTGATCGTAAAAAAGATATGATTATTGCAGGCGGATTTAATATATATCCACGTGAAATAGAAGAAGTTCTTTATGAACATGAAAAAGTGCAAGAAGTTGTTGTTGCTGGAGTACCAGATCCTTATCGGGGAGAAACTGTTAAAGCATATATTGTATTAAAGGAAAATCAAACTGCGACAATCGAAGAAATGAATGATTATGCCCGTCAGCATCTTGCGGCTTATAAAGTACCCCGTATATATGAATTTAGAAAAGAACTTCCGAAAACCGCTGTTGGTAAAATATTAAGACGTGCACTAATTGAGGAAGAAACTGAAAAAATAAAAAATGCGAATTAATAGCCTGATGGAGGAGGAGACTTATAAAAGTCATCCTTCTCCATCAGGAATTAAATAAAGCAGAAATGAGGCTTGACAGAATGAACAGGAAAAATTAAGATGAAAATATGAATGATTATTCATTCATTTCACAAAGGAGAGTAGAACATTGAAACAGAAAAAACCAAAATATAAACAAATCATCGAAGCAGCAGTTATTGTAATAGCAGAAAATGGATATCATCAAGCACAAGTTTCGAAGATCGCAAAGCAAGCAGGAGTTGCTGATGGAACCATTTATTTATATTTTAAAAACAAAGAAGATATCCTTGTTTCACTTTTTCAAGAAAAAATGGGAATGTTTATAGAAAAAATTGAAGACGAAATAAAGTTAAAGCAATCAGCTGCAGATCAGTTATACACATTGATTGAAAAACATTTTTCATTGCTTGCTGAAGATCATCACTTAGCAATCGTTACACAGCTTGAACTAAGACAATCGAATAAGGAATTAAGACTTCGTATAAATGAAGTGCTAAAAGGCTATTTAAATGTCGTTGATAAAATTATTACTTCAGGTAAAGAGACAGGAGAATTCAGGGAAGATTTAGATCTCCGTCTTACAAGACAAATGATTTTTGGCACAATTGATGAAACGGTAACAACTTGGGTAATGAATGATCAAAAATATGATTTATCAAAACAAGCAAAGCAAGTTCATGATTTATTTATTTATGGGTTTGTAAAATCAAAATGAAGTTTTTCTCACGAAATCTGACACGAATAGACATTGAACCGTTTTTCAGATTCGAGAATAAAAGAACGACCGCTTATAGAAGGCACAATTTATTATAAAAAAAGTAATTTAAGAAGGTCAAAGTCAATTCATTTATGAAAAAATGTTGTCCTAATAATGGAGTATTTTTTCATCATATTTCAATATACATGATAGTAACAGACGTAAAATACGAGGAGGATATGGATGGAGTTTTTAAAACTAAATAAAGAAAATTTTATTGCTGTAGTTTCTATAAATCATGCGCCTGCAAATTCATTATCGTCATCAGTGTTGATAGAGCTTTCACAATTGTTTGATGAACTTGAAACAGACAATGAGGTTCGTGCGATTGTATTACATGGGGAAGGACGTTTTTTCTCTGCCGGAGCAGATATAAAAGAATTTGTCGGTGTTCCTTCAGGGAAGGAATTTACGATATTATCTCAGCGAGGTCAGCAATTGTTTGAACGAATTGAAAATTACCAAAAGCCAGTAATTGCAGCCATACATGGTGCAGCATTAGGTGGTGGCTTAGAGCTAGCAATGTCCTGTCATCTTCGACTTGTAACAGAGGAGGCAAAATTGGGCTTGCCGGAAGCACAACTCGGCCTAATACCAGGATTTGGCGGAACTCAAAGATTACCTAAATACGTAGGAACTGGTCGGGCATTAGAAATGATGCTTTCAAGTGAACCTATTTTAGGCAGAGAAGCTGTTAAACTTGGACTTGCTAACCATGCATACTCTGAAGAGACGATACTAGAGGCAGCAAAAAGTCTGGCTGGTAAGTTTGCACAGAAAAGTCCGCTATCTGTGAAGTATATTATTTCTTTGCTTCAAGCAGGAAAAACGCTTACATACCAAGAAGCTATTAAACAAGAGTCAGTGTGGTTTGGTGATATTTTTGAAAGTGCTGATGCAAAAGAGGGGATTTCAGCATTTGTTGAGAAAAGAAAACCAAATTTCATTGGAGAATAACAAGGGATGACAACATTGGAAAAGATTAAATGAAAACATGGGGGAATGGGAAATGAATATCTTCGTATTAATGAAAAGAACATTTGACACAGAAGAAAAAATTGCTGTTAAAAATGGACAAATTAATGATGATGGAGCAGAATTTATCATTAATCCTTATGATGAATATGCAATCGAAGAAGCAATTCAATTACGTGACGCTCATGGCGGTGAAGTGACGGTCATTACAATTGGCGGGGAAGAGTCTGAGAAAGAATTAAGGACAGCTTTAGCAATGGGGTGTGATAAAGCTGTGTTAATTAATACAGAAGAAGAGTTGGAAGCAGGAGATCAATTTACGACATCTAGAATTTTAGCTGAATTTTTTAAAGATAAAGAGGCAGATATCATCCTAGGCGGTAATGTTGCCATTGATGGTGGTTCAGGTCAGGTGGGACCACGTTTAGCTGAATTATTAAATATATCATATGTAACAACAATTACGAAGCTCGAAATCGATGGAAATAAAGCAACTGTTGTCCGAGACGTTGAAGGTGATTCAGAAGTAATTGAAACGACATTGCCTTTATTAGTAACAGCGCAGCAAGGTTTAAATGAACCGCGTTATCCATCACTACCAGGAATAATGAAGGCGAAGAAAAAGCCTCTTGATGAGCTTGAATTAGATGATCTTGATTTAGAAGAAGCTGATGTAGCACCAAAAACAAAAACCATAGAAATTTTCTTACCAATGAAAAAAGAAGCAGGTAAGGTTTTAGAGGGTGAGTTGGATGCACAAGTAAAAGAATTAGTATCACTCTTACGTAACGAGGCAAAGGTCATTTAACAAACTAAACAGTATGGCAACTTTGGGAGAATGAAACGAATCAAATAATTGAACAGGGGGAAATATCATGGCAAGAAAAGTACTTGTATTAGGTGAGGTTCGTGATCAAGCATTACGTAATGTTTCTTTTGAAGCAATTGCTGCAGGCAAGGTTGTATCAGAAGGAGGAGAAGTTGTTGCTGTTTTAGTTGGTGAAGGTGTGGCATCTCTATCCTCAGAACTTATTCAATATGGTGCTGATCGTGTAGTTGCGGTTGAAAATACTAAGCTTAATACATATACACCTGATGGCTATTCACAGGCTGTTTTAGCTGTTATTCAAGAAGAAAAACCTGAAGGGATTGTATTTGGACACACAGCTTTAGGAAAAGATTTATCACCTAAAATTGCTGCCAAATTAAACTCTGGATTAATTTCTGATGCAACGGCAATTGAAGTGGCTGGTGAGAATGTTGTCTTCACAAGGCCAATATATTCGGGAAAAGCATTTGAAAAGAAAATTGTAACAGATGGCATAATTTTTGCTACAATCCGGCCAAATAATATTGCACCTTTAGAAAAGGATGAAGAAAGAAGCGGCGAAACAACTGTATTATCAGTAGATATAAAAGATTTACGTTCGATCGTGAAAGAAGTTGTACGTAAAGCATCTGAAGGAGTAGATTTATCTGAAGCAAAAGTCGTCATTGCTGGTGGACGTGGAGTAAAAAGTGAAGCAGGTTTCGAACCATTAAAAGAATTAGCTGCTGTTTTAGGTGGTGCCGTCGGTGCTTCGCGCGGGGCATGTGATGCAGAGTACTGTGATTATTCATTACAGATAGGCCAAACTGGAAAGGTTGTTACACCAGATTTATATATTGCATGTGGAATTTCCGGGGCAATCCAACATTTAGCTGGAATGTCCAATTCAAAAGTAATTGTGGCAATAAATAAAGATCCTGAAGCTAACATTTTTAAAGTGGCAGATTACGGGATTGTTGGTGATCTATTTGAAGTAGTCCCATTGCTAACAGAAGAGTTTAAAAAATTAAACGTCCATGCATAATACGAAAATAATGAGCACGCATAATTGCGTGCTTTATTTATGATAGGAAAATATTCTAAGAAAAAACAATGTTTTGTTAACAGAACATAGGGAAAAGTATTAGTGAAGCAAAATGGTAGCTAAGTTCGTAAGTGGATGCTATACTAAAACATATTTTAGCCTTATATAGGAGGAATGAAAATGGCAATAACACATGCTACTGATCAAACATTTTTAAACGAAACGAAAGAAGGCGTTGTATTAGTCGACTTTTGGGCACCATGGTGCGGACCTTGTAAAATGATCGCTCCAGTTCTAGAAGAACTTGACGGAGATATGGGAGATAAAGTAAAGATCGTCAAAGTTGATGTTGACGAAAACCAAGAAACTGCTGGCAAATTCGGAGTTATGAGCATCCCTACTCTTCTTGTCTTAAAAGATGGAGAAGTTGTTGATAAAGCTGTTGGTTACCAGCCAAAAGAAGCACTTGCTGAAGTATTAAATAAACACGTGTAAAATTTTAGGGATTGACTTCTGTCAGTCCCTTTTTAAAATGAAAAGAAGAATAATGTGCTAAAAATAGATATCCTATTTCGAGATAACACATTTGCAAAAAGTACAACTTACCAAAAACGTTTGTCGGAAAAGAACGTAAATCATTTGGGACTGTATAAAGTCTTGCTGAGACGAATAGATAAAGTCATGTTAAAATGACAAAGATAGACAATAATCCGCTGCTATACATTACTTTATAGTCGGGGATTATTGTCTATATAATTTTTACCAAAAGGGGTGTCTGCTATGATCGATCAATTAAGGGAAAAGCTTGCACTTCTTCCTGATCAGCCAGGCTGTTATATCATGAAAGATCGTCAAGGAACAGTTATATATGTCGGCAAAGCCAAAGTATTAAGAAACAGAGTACGTTCCTATTTTAGAGGATCACATGATGGGAAAACATTACGATTAGTAAACGAAATTGTTGATTTTGAATATATTGTTACTTCATCAAACTTAGAGGCACTAATTTTAGAATTAAATTTAATTAAAAAGTATGATCCAAAATATAATGTGATGTTAAAGGATGATAAAACATATCCATTTATAAAAATTACAAATGAACGTCATCCGCGGTTACTTGCAACGAGAAAAGTTAAAAAAGACAAGGGCAAGTATTTTGGCCCATACCCAAACGTACAATCTGCTCGTGAGACAATCAAACTTCTAGATCGGTTATATCCACTAAGAAAATGTTCCACATTACCTGATCGAGTCTGTCTTTATTATCACATGGGACAATGCTTAGCACCATGTGTAAAAGATGTTTCAGAAGAAACGAATCGTCAGATGGTAGAAGAAATCACCAAATTTCTTAATGGCGGATATAAAAACATTAAAGAAGAGCTAACGGAAAAAATGGTCAAAGCATCAGAAGCATTAGAATTCGAACGTGCGAAGGAATTCCGTGACCAAATCCTCCATATTGAAGCAACGATGGAAAAGCAAAAAATGACGCTAAATGACTTTGTTGATCGTGATGTGTTTGGGTATGCCTATGATAAAGGGTGGATGTGTGTTCAAGTCTTCTTCATTCGCCAAGGTAAGTTAATTGAACGCGAAGTATCAATGTTCCCGATATATGATAGTCCGGAGCAAGAGTTTTTAACGTATCTAGGGCAATTTTATTTGAAAGCAAATCACTTTGTTCCAAAGGAAATATTATTACCAGATAGTATTGAAAATGGATTAGTCGAGCAGCTTTTAGATGTAACAACATTACAGCCAAAGCGAGGTAAAAAGAAGGATTTAATTTTATTGGCACATAAAAATGCAAAGATCGCGCTTAAAGAAAAATTCTTTTTAATTGAACGTGATGAAGAAAGAACCATAAAAGCTGTTGAAAACCTTGGTGATAAACTTGGCATTCATACACCACACCGCATTGAGGCATTTGATAATTCTAATATTCAAGGAACAGATCCTGTATCAGCAATGGTTGTTTTTGAAGATGGAAAACCAGCTAAAAAGCATTACAGAAAATATAAAATAAAAGGTGTTCAAGGTCCTGATGACTACGAATCTATGAGAGAGGTTGTTAGAAGACGATATAGTCGTGCACTTAAAGAAGAACTTCCATTACCAGACCTAGTCATTATTGATGGAGGAAAAGGACATTTAGCTGCTGCCCAAGATGTTCTGGAAAATGAGTTAGCCCTTAATATCCCTGTTGCAGGTCTTGTAAAAGATGATAAACATCGAACTTCTGAGTTACTTATTGGATCTCCGCCTGTCTTTATCCAATTGGAGAGAAATAGTCAGGAATTTTATCTACTTCAACGAATTCAAGATGAAGTTCATCGTTTTGCCATCACATTTCATCGTCAGCTCCGCGGTAAAAATGCATTTCAATCTGTTTTAGACGAAATTCCAGGTGTAGGGGCACAACGAAAGAAATTGCTTTTAAAACATTTCGGATCTTTAAAGAAAATGAAAGAAGCAAGTATTGAGCAGTTTAAAGAAGCTGGAATGCCTGAGAATCTTGCCAAACAAATCGTTGAGTATCTAAAAGAATAGGTTGTTATTTTCGGTATTATCTGATAGGATATTAATTAATTTCATACTTTGATCGTAAGTTTGTTAAATGATGGTAGAGGTGCGAATTTCAAGAGTAACCAGTTCGAGGAGAATGGTATCCAAGGACAGCTGGTGAAAGGGGTATTCGCCGAAGTGATTAAAGCACCATTTGCTTTATTTGCTGGTTTTACATTTAAGAGATGTAAAATTGTCAAGAAAAATTTTCTTGGAGAGCTATCTCATTGTAAGAAACGAAGTTTGTTTCGTTTTTATAAGCAATGGGATGTTTTTCGTCTCATTGCTTTTTTTATTGCTTAGGAAATGATCTAGCTCTTGAACTGTGGATAAGCACATGGCATCCAGAACCGTTATTTTGAACAAAGTGCATTCAAAATGCAATTTGTGCGTATTTTGACTTTCGACAGTCTCGATTTGTCGGTGATGGTGACGCGCCTGCGCTTTTGAAAGAGACTCTAACCTTTTTATCAGACATATCCGATCATTGAATATAACAGAAGGGTGAGATTGTGTTGGGTATAATTGTTCAAAAATTCGGTGGTACCTCAGTCGGTACTGTTGAAAGAATTCTTAATGTTGCAAACCGTGTTATTCAAGAGAAAGAGAATGGGAATGATGTCGTTGTTGTTGTTTCAGCAATGGGTAAATCGACAGATCATCTTGTAGAACTTGCAGGACAAATAACCTCAAAACCTAATAAAAGGGAAATGGATATGCTTCTTACAACTGGTGAACAAGTTACAATTTCCTTATTATCAATGGCACTTCAGGAAAAAGGTTATCAAGCTATTTCGTTTACAGGATGGCAAGCAGGTATTGAAACAGAAGCAAGTCATGGAAATGCAAGAATTACTAATATTAATACAGACCAAATATTAAAGGAATTAGCTGAGGAGAAAATAGTCGTTGTCGCTGGATTTCAAGGTGTGTCAGATGAGAATCAAATTACAACATTAGGCAGGGGCGGTTCTGATACTACTGCAGTTGCACTAGCTGCCGCTTTAAAAGCGGATAAATGTGATATTTATACAGATGTAACAGGTGTTTACACAACAGACCCAAGGTATGTGAAGGGTGCTCGCAAACTTGAGACTATTTCCTATGATGAAATGCTTGAGTTGGCTAATTTGGGGGCAGGTGTTTTACATCCGCGTGCAGTAGAATTTGCAAAAAACTACAATGTATTGTTAGAAGTTCGTTCCAGTATGGAAAATGAAAGAGGGACGATAATTGGGGAGGAATCAAACATGGAAGAAAACTTAATCGTTAGAGGTATTGCATTTGAAGATCAAGTAACAAGAGTATCAGTATTAGGTTTACCTAATGAATTACCGACACTTTCTACTATTTTTTCAAGATTAGCTAATCACGGAATAAATGTTGATATTATCATACAAAATACAACGAGTGTTAATAAAACATCGATATCATTTTCTATTAAAACAAGTGATCTTGATGATACAAATACAATTCTTAAGCAACTTAAAGCTGACCTAAATTATGAGAGAATTGAAGTAGAATCAGGACTTGCAAAAGTATCAATTGTGGGTTCTGGTATGGTTTCAAACCCTGGTGTTGCAGCTGAAATGTTTGCTGTGTTAGCTGGTCAGGGAGTTGAAGTGAAAATGGTGAGTACTTCGGAAATAAAGGTTTCAACAGTAATTGCTCAAGAACAAATGGTTCCTGCTGTTGATGTGCTTCACAGTACATTCGAACTATCTAAAGAAGTAACGAGAATATAATAGAATAGTGAGGGGGGCACTTATGTGCAACCCCCTGCTATAAAATTAGCTCATAATGAGTGACATTACAATTTTCGATTGCTTCTTTTACCTATTGGATGTTGTTCTTCAAGTATGTCTTTATGGTCCCATTTAACTGTGAATACAACTTTATTGGCACGTTTTTTAACTTGTTCATATGTTTCAGTTATGTGCTTATTGATTGCTTGGAGCTGTTCTGCAATGAAGCCGGCTTCTAATTGAAAGGTGTATTCATTAGCTTTATTAAATCGGATTGAAATGAGCTCTCCATGCAGCTCAAATTCCATTTCATTATTTTTTTTATGTAGTAAGGTAAGTGTACCCCAACCTGCTGATTCAAAAAAAGCGGAGATCTCATCAATTGTATCGACCGGATATTTACGAGCTAATCCTTTGCCGGCCCAATAAAGCATTTGAGCATGATCCTGACCAAGTATATCTGGGAGCAAGACCTCTCTAAGTAATTCAAAACCGAATGCTGGTACTTGGATATCTTTTAATTCTTCCATATTTACAAGGATTGATTGTTTATTCACGGTATTCCCCTCTTTCTCTGCTTTATTATATAACAAGAACTACTATGAAAAACATGTAATATGAATTAAAAATCAAATTATTGTACAATTGTTAAGCCACAATCTTAGGGAAAAATACTGCGATTAATTAAAATTAAAGATTTGTCGAAAAATTAAAATTTATGAACGCGTTTTCTTGACGCTTAAACTTTATGGGAGTAAAATGAATTTGTCACATTTTATCTCTACTTAACTGGTAGATTATTAGTTACATACTGCCTGTTACCACCCAGGATATTTTCTATATCTTCACGGTGACTACCCTATGATAATAGATTAAGTTTACCTTGAAATGATGAACGGGTGGAAAATTAAAAAATGAGTCAAAAACGTGGGCGCAATAATGATACTAGGGGGTAAGTTTAATGGCTGGAAACAAAGAGTTTGTAAATCGCAGACTGCACTCACTACTGGGAGTAATCCCTGTAGGCCTCTTTTTAGTTCAGCATCTTGTTGTCAATCACTTTGCTACAAGAGGGGCAGAAGCATTTAATAATGCAGCACATTTTATGGAGATGCTGCCGTTTAGGTATGTATTGGAAATCGTAATTATTTTCCTTCCGCTTTTATATCATGCTATTTACGGAGTTTACATTGCATTCACAGCGAAAAACAATGTAAGCAATTATGGTTTTCTACGCAACTGGCTATTTTTACTTCAGCGTGTAACAGGTATTATAACATTCATCTTTATTGCTTGGCACGTCTGGGAAACTAGAATAGCAGCTGCACTTGGTGCAGAAGTAAACTATGATATGATGGCTTCGATTTTAAGTAGTCCATTTATGCTAGTATTCTATTTAATTGGGGTTATTTCTACAATCTTCCATTTTGCTAATGGGTTATGGTCGTTTGCAGTAAGCTGGGGAATTACAGTTACTCCGCGCTCACAAGTTATTTCCACATACGTAACGCTTGCAATATTTGTGGCGCTTACGATCGTAGGTGTTCGAGCAATTTTTGCATTCGTTTAATTCAGCATTAGCTATTAAAAGGAGTGGGCAATAATGAGTAAAAGTAAAATTATCGTTGTCGGAGGCGGACTAGCTGGTTTGATGGCTACTGTCAAAGCCGCTGAAGCCGGCGTTCAAGTAGATTTATTTTCATTAGTACCTGTTAAACGTTCTCACTCTGTGTGTGCACAGGGAGGAATTAACGGTGCAGTTAATACAAAAGGTGAAGGTGATTCACCTTGGGAGCATTTTGATGATACGGTATACGGTGGAGATTTCTTAGCGAATCAGCCGCCTGTTAAAGCATTAGCTGAAGCAGCACCAGGCATCATACACTTATTTGACCGAATGGGTGTTATGTTTAATCGTACTCCTGAAGGATTACTAGATTTTAGACGATTTGGCGGAACTCAATATCATCGTACTGCCTTTGCAGGTGCGACAACTGGACAACAGTTATTATATGCATTGGACGAGCAGGTTAGAAGACATGAAGTAGCTGGTCTAGTTACAAAATATGAAGGCTGGGAATTTTTAGGTGCGGTAATTGATGATGATGGCGTTTGCCGCGGAATTACTTCACAAAATCTTACTACTATGCAAATAGAATCATTCCGCTCTGATGCAGTTATTATGGCTACTGGCGGTCCTGGTATTATCTTTGGTAAATCAACAAACTCAGTTATTAATACTGGATCTGCTGCATCAATTGTTTATCAGCAAGGTGTAACTTATGCTAACGGTGAATTTATTCAAATCCATCCAACAGCAATCCCTGGTGATGATAAACTCCGTCTTATGAGTGAGTCAGCTCGTGGTGAAGGTGGACGAGTTTGGACGTATAAAGATGGTAAACCATGGTATTTCTTAGAAGAAAAGTACCCTGCATATGGAAATCTAGTTCCACGTGATATCGCAACACGTGAAATCTTTGATGTTTGTGTGAATCAAAAGCTAGGTATAAACGGAGAAAACATGGTGTACCTAGATCTTTCACATAAAGATCCGAAAGAGCTCGATATTAAATTGGGCGGAATTATAGAAATCTATGAGAAATTTGCTGGTGAGGATCCACGTAAAGTTCCGATGAAAATCTTCCCTGCTGTTCACTACTCAATGGGTGGACTTTGGGTTGATTATGATCAAATGACAAACATTCCTGGTTTATTTGCTGCTGGTGAGTGTGATTACTCAATGCACGGTGCAAACCGTTTAGGAGCAAACTCACTACTCTCAGCTATTTATGGTGGAATGGTTGCTGGTCCTAATGCAGTTAAATATATCAATGGTCTTAAAAAGAGTGCAGAGGATCTTTCTTCTACATTGTTTGACGGTTATGTGAAACAACAAGAAGAAAAATGGCAAAACATTATGAAGCTTGATGGAAATGAAAATGCATATGTTCTTCATAAGGAATTAGGAGAATGGATGACTGATAATGTTACGGTTGTTCGTTACAATGATAAACTTCTTAAAACAGATGAGAAGATTCAAGAACTTATGGAACGTTACGATAAGATTAATATTAATGATACAGCTAAATGGAGTAACCAAGGTGCTGCATTTACTCGTCAGTTACAAAATATGCTTCAATTAGCTCGTGTTATTACACTCGGTGCTTACAATCGTAATGAGAGTCGTGGAGCACACTATAAACCAGAATTCCCTGATCGTAATGATGAGGACTTCTTAAAAACAACCATGGCTACACATACAGGAGAACGTACAGCTCCTGAATTTAAGTATGAAGAAGTTGACGTATCATTAATTACACCACGTAAACGTGATTACTCAAAAAGTAAAGAGGGGGAGAAATAATGAGCGAGAATAAAGTAGTCCAATTTATTATTACTCGACAAGATTCACCTGAAGCAGCCCCTTACCAGGAAAAATTCGAAGTTCCATATCGACCAAATATGAACGTTATATCGGCATTAATGGAAATTCGCAGAAATCCTGTAACTGTTGAAGGAAAGCAAACAGCACCTATCTCTTGGGATATGAACTGTCTAGAAGAAGTATGTGGAGCATGCTCGATGATCATTAATGGGAAGCCGCGTCAATCTTGTTCAGCACTAATTGATCAATTAGAACAGCCGATCCGACTTGAACCGATGCGTACATTCCCAGTTGTTCGTGACTTACAAGTTGATCGTAAGCGCATGTTTGACTCACTTAAGAAAGTAAAGGCATGGATTCCAGTAGATGGAACATATGATTTAGGTCCTGGACCACGTATGCCTGAGAAAAAACGTCAATGGGCATACGAACTTTCAAAATGTATGACTTGTGGTGTATGTTTAGAAGCATGTCCAAATGTAAATAGCAAATCTAATTTTATTGGTCCAGCTCCACTATCTCAAGTACGTTTATTTAATGCACACCCAACTGGTGAAATGAATAAATCAGATCGTCTTGAAGCAATTATGGGTGACGGCGGATTAGCTAACTGCGGTAATTCACAAAACTGTGTTCAATCATGTCCTAAAGGTATTCCTTTGACAACATCGATTGCTGCTTTAAACCGCGATACAGCAATCCAATCTTTCCGAAATTTCTTTGGAAGCGACCAAGGATAATATACTAAAATGAGTTAGGACTGACCTCTTGAAGGCCAGTCCTTTTTCTATATTTATCAAACGAATCTTATTTAAAGGAATGGGAAAAATGAAAAATATTTCATATATAGATCACTTAGATGAGACATATCTAAACAGTTTTACTTTTTCAACTCAAATAAAAATTCGCTTTTGTGAAACAGATATGTTTGGACATATGAACAATACCGTTCCATTTACATATTTTGAAATAGGAAGAATTGAGTTTTTTAAAAGCGTTGGATTAATGCAACAATGGCTGAGTTCAAATGGAGAAAGGATTCCAGTAGTAGCAGACTTACAATGTAATTTTCTACATCAAGCTTTTTTTGATGAAAATCTCACATTATTTGTGAAAGTAAATCAAATTGGAACTTCATCTGTTGATCTCCATTATCTAGGGAAAAATGAAAGTGGTAAAAGTCTATTTGTTGGCCGTGGAACGATGGTACAAATTTCAAAGCATACAGGAAAAAGTGTTCCATGGTCTGAAGAAGATATAATGCTGTTAAAAAACAAATAGAACAAATAGCTCCGAAAATTAGACGCTTATAAAACTTACTATTTTATCATCTTTCTGTCACAGAGTTTCTATGTACCACATAATATATGTTGACTAAATATATACCCACACGTTAGACCAGCTCTCACCTTAGCAAGGAGGGTTACAATACTTGAAAGAGAAAGAGTTTCAATCAAAGCCACTACTCACGAAAAGAGAGAGAGAAGTATTCGAATTGTTAGTTCAAGATAAAACCACAAAAGAGATTGCTAGCGAGCTCTTCATAAGCGAAAAAACGGTTCGAAACCATATCTCGAATGCGATGCAAAAGCTTGGTGTTAAGGGACGTTCTCAAGCAGTTGTTGAGCTCCTTCGAATGGGTGAACTAGAGCTCTAATTAATACCGGCTAGCCTTTTAAGTAAGGAAGCCGGTTATTATCATTTGGAAGCCAATAAATAAATATGTAACTTGCATTTTTTGATAAAAACGTGGAAAATATGATATGTTATTGCGTAAATGACCCAAAAGAATGTAGTGATATACGAATAAATATATAATATATGCTTTAAGGTTGTTAGTTTAAGTGTCAACATGAAATGAGAGAAGAATGAGGGAAATTAATTGAAAAGTCCAATCGGTGTCATTGATTCTGGAGTAGGCGGATTAACTGTTGCAAAAGAAATCATGAGACAATTACCAAAAGAAGAAATTATATACTTAGGTGATACAGCACGTTGTCCGTATGGACCTAGACCTGCTGAAGAGGTTCTTCGTTTCACATGGGAGATGACGAATTACTTATTAGAAAATCATCATATCAAAATGCTAGTCATTGCATGCAATACGGCTACAGCAATTGCTTTACAAGAAATTCAAGAAAAAATTGATATACCTGTTATTGGAGTCATCTTTCCTGGAGCTCGAACTGCTATTAAAGTAACAAATAACGACCATATTGGTGTTATTGGGACGATTAATACGATAAAGAGTGCTGCATATGAGACTGCATTAAAAACATTAAATAATAGTTTAACAGTTGAGGGCTTAGCATGTCCGAAATTTGTCCCATTAGTTGAAAGTGGCGAATTTGATGGAGTAGAAGCGAAACGAATTGTTGAAGAATCATTAGAGCCTTTAAAAGATTCTACCATAGATACTTTAATTCTCGGCTGCACGCATTATCCAATTCTACAGACACAAATTGAGGAGTATATGGGACAAGCAGTGAATATTATTTGCTCTGGTGATGAAACGGCTAGAGAGGTTAGTACAATTCTATCTTATAAAAAAGCTTTAAACCAATCCTCTGGAAAGAAAAAGCATGTATTTTTAACAACAGGTTCACAGCAGTTATTTGAAAAAATTGCATCTAAATGGTTTGAGCATCCAATTGAAAATGTTAGATCCATTTCATTAGATAATATTGAAAATGTAAAATTATAAAACGAACAATTCAAACACAGTGTCAGTGGGCATTGTGTTTTTTTTATTCATATAAGAAGTTATAGGTCTGGAAAAAAGTTTTAACCTTCGGAGCTAAACAGGCATTTCCGCTTTTCATTGTCTAGCTGCAACGCCTAGCCCCTCGGGGTCATAAGCCACACCATAATTGAAGGTAAAGAAAACCTTCTATTATGGTGCGGCTTATGCCTGTCGGGGCTGAACAAGGCGTTTCCGCTTTTCGGATTGTCTAGCTGCAACGCCTAGCCCCTCGAGGTCATAAGCCAATTAGGAATTGAAGGTAAAGTGCACACCTTCTATTCCTAATCGTCTTATGCTTGTCGGGGCTAAACAGGCGTTTCCGCTTTTCGATAAAAGTTTGTACAAAAAATCGGTCTAAAACGATTCATAGCTCGTATACATAGTAGTACAAACTGCCTTTGGAGGGATTTTAATGTCTAAATACAACAAACAGATAGCAATCACAGTCATTGCGTCATCCATGTTACTCTCTGGTTGTGGTTTATTCAATGCGGACCAAGCAAAAAAAGAGATTGATCCACCACAAGATGTGACATTAACAGAAGATGTAGAACAACTGCAATCGGAAGGACAAGAGGGAGACGTAAAAGGTGAAGAAGCAGCTGAGAAGGTAACAAATCAATTATTTTTAATTGATAAAAATGGATTTGTTGTTCCATATGCAGTGACTCTTCCAGAAACGAAAAGTGTAGCAAAACAAGCATTAGAATACTTAGTAGAGGGTGGACCTATTTCGAATATGCTTCCAAACGGGTTTCGAGCAGTTCTGCCTCCAGACACACAAGTATTAGGAGTCGACATTAAAGATGGTGTTGCAATTGCAGATTTTTCTAAGGAATTTAATACCTATAAAAAAGAAGACGAGGCCAGGATTTTACAAGCGATTACGTGGACACTCACGCAGTTTGATACCGTTAAAACGGTGAAAATATGGGTGAATGGGCATGAACAAAAGGAAATGCCTGTTAATGGTACACCAATTCAAGACGGTGTTAGTAGAGAGATTGGTATAAATCATGATTCTAGTGATGTAGTCGATATAACAAATACACATCCATTAACGGTTTACTACATGGCAGATTCAGATGGACAACAGTATTATGTTCCAGTGACAAAGCGTGTTAGCAATACAGAAACAGATCCAATTGTGTCAGCAGTTGAAGAATTAGCTAAGGGACCTAATCTATCTACAGGACTGCTAAGTGGTTTCCAAAATGAGGTTGAATTACTAAGTGCTCCAAAATATGAAGATGGAAAAGTCACATTAGATTTTAATGAAGCGATCTACGGAAGCCTTGATGAAGAACAAAAAATCATATCATCTCAAGCACTTCAATCACTTGTCCTAACGTTAACTGAACAAAAAGGAATCGAAAGTGTGGCTGTTACAGTTAAAGGGAAAGCGGATTTGTTAAAAGAAAATGGAGAAAAATTAACAGAACCCGTAACGAGGCCAGCCAAAGTAAACACCGGTAGTTTTTAATCACTAGTTTTTGATATACTATAAATAGGGTAAAGAGAGGTGTGCTTATCTAAGCAACCTCTTCTTTATTGTTTATACATAAAAAGTGTAGGATCTTTCATTGGAGGGAATGTAAAAATGAGACATGATGGTCGTAAAGTAGATCAATTAAGAAAAGTAGATATTGTAAATGACTTTGTCATTCATCCTGAAGGCTCCGTATTGATTAGTGTCGGAAATACTAAGGTGATTTGTAACGCGAGTATAGAAGATAGAGTACCGCCTTTTATGCGTGGTGAAGGAAAGGGCTGGATTACTGCAGAATATTCTATGCTTCCTAGAGCAACTGAGCAGCGAACAATTAGAGAATCATCAAAAGGGAAAATAAGCGGACGTACGATGGAAATACAACGATTAATTGGCAGAGCATTACGCGCTGTTGTAGATCTAAAAGCATTAGGAGAAAGAACAATATGGATCGATTGTGATGTTATTCAAGCTGACGGAGGGACAAGAACAGCATCTATTACAGGTGCGTTTGTAGCAATGACCGTTGCGCTGGGCAAACTATTGAATGAAGGGAAAATTAAAGCTCTCCCGATTACAGATTTTCTTGCAGCTGTATCTGTCGGTGTTGATGCAGAGCACGGCGAGATTTTAGATTTGAATTATTTAGAAGACTCAAGTGCACAAGTTGATATGAATGTAATTATGACATCAAAAGGCAGCCTTGTTGAAATACAAGGAACTGGTGAAGAAGCTACATTCTCAAGAAGTCAATTAAATAGTATGCTTGATCTAGCGGAGCAAGGCATTCAAACACTAATTGAATATCAAAAAGAAGCATTAGGAGATCTATCACTCATTGTGACAGACAATTTGACAAAGCAGGTTGAACTTAAATGAGAGAAATTATTATTGCAACAAAAAATCAAGGGAAAGTGAAGGAATTTGAATCACTTTTAAAGCCAATGGGTTTTCGAGTTCAATCTTTGTTAGATTATCCGCTTTCAATTGATGTAGAAGAAACAGGGACTACGTTTGAAGAAAACGCGATTTTAAAAGCGGAAGCAATTGCAAAAGCTTATAATCGTGTAACAATTGCCGATGACTCCGGATTAATGATTGATCACCTAGGTGGAAAACCGGGAATTTATTCAGCACGCTACGCCGGTCTGGATAAAAATGATGAAGCAAATATGGAGAAGGTGCTAGAAGAATTAGCAGCTGTAGAAGCATTAGAAGATCGTTCAGCAAGATTTGCTTGTGCACTTGCGTATTCCAGACCAGGACAAATGACAAAAACAGTTGTCGGTACTTGTGAAGGATTTATCGCACATGAACCGATTGGGGAAAATGGCTTTGGGTATGACCCGATTTTTATTGTTCGTGATTTACATAAAACAATGGCACAATTATCAAAAGAAGAAAAGAACAAAATTAGTCATCGTGCAAATGCATTAAAAAAATTAATTGATGTCATTACAGAATCATAATGTAGGGCGGCGTATTCATGAAAGTATTAATAATGAGTGATAGCCATGGTTTAACAAAGGAAATTGCAGATATTGTGAATCGCCATAAAAATGAAGTGGAATTCATGTTTCATTGTGGTGATTCCGAATTATCGGCAAAAAGTACTGAGTTAAAATCATTTCAAGGTGTAAAAGGAAATTGCGACTTTGGATCAGACTTACCTAATGAACTACTTATAGATGTAAGTGGGATTAGCTTGTATTTAACACATGGTCATTTATATAATGTAAAATCAACTTTGATGAATTTGAAGTACAGAGCTTTAGAACTAAATGCAAAAATTGCCTGTTATGGGCACTCACACATTGCAGGGGCGGAATTAATAGATGAAATTCTATTTATCAATCCAGGAAGTATCAGACTGCCCGTACTGCGAAAACAGAAAACATATGTTATACTAGAAGTAGTTGGAACCAAGGCAAATATCATGTTTTATGACGTAAATGGAAAAATGATTGAAGATATGTCAGAGCAATTTACATTAACGTAAATGCAGTAGAGGGAGAAAATTTCCCTCTGCTTACAAAAAAAATAAAAGGTTATTGACATTCACTGACAATCTAAATATAATGTTAATTATCGCTGATAATTTATATTATCTATATTATGTCCCAGTAGCTCAGCTGGATAGAGCAACGGCCTTCTAAGCCGTCGGTCGGGAGTTCGAATCTCTCCTGGGACGCCATTACATTATACATACTAAACCTTTCATGAAGACATGAAAGGTTTATTTTTATTTTTAAAAATAATGAATAGGTATCTTTTAAAAAATATGGAAGGTTTTCTTACATATTAGTACATTTTGCTAAGTCGATCATGTAATATAACCAGTACGATGAGTTAGCGGTTGTTAACTAAAATTCTCCCTTTGTTTATAACCCCCAAAAATAAATGAGATAAATGTGCCTCCACATTTGCGGATTTTTCATTTTATTCAAAAAAATTTTTAAAATACTTTTCCAATAATACCAACGATGAAAGCGGATTCAATATTATCGGTAAAATCTAAATTATCTAATAATTCGTAAAACACTGTTGACACTAGCTTTTTTAGAGCGTAATATAAGTTCAAATAAGTTACATGAACATTTTAAAAAGTGTATTAAATTCATAAAATTATGAGCAAAGCCTTCATATAGGCGAACAAATTTTCATATAGTAAAACGGTGAAGAGGATAAGTAGTCGTTGGTAAAGTATCTACAGAGAACCGGGGTAGCTGGAAGCCGGTGATACTTCCAAATGATGAACTCGCCTCTGAGTGTTAATCTGAAACATAAGTAAGGTTAACCGAGTCCCATTCTTCGGTACTCGTTATCAAAGTGAACAGTTGATCTGTTCGTAAGGTGATCGGTTTTTGATCATGAAGAAGGGTGGTACCGCGAAAAAGTTTATTAACCTTTTTGCCCCTTTGACACACAGGTTTATGTGGAGTCTTATGAGGGGTGGGAAGGTTTTTTATATGCTGTTTTTAATATGAATGAAAAAATAATAAAGGCAAAAGTAGCCTGCTTAAGGAGGAAAGAATATGAGTACAAATGTTCAGTTGAATAACTCAACTGCCCATAGTACAGCCACAATGTCAGGATCTTTAATGCTTATAGAAGCACTTAAAAAGGAAAAAGTAGAAGTCATATTCGGATATCCAGGTGGAGCAGTTTTACCTATATACGATAGTCTATATGACTCAGGTGTGTTCCACGTATTAACTCGACATGAGCAAGGTAGTATTCATGCAGCAGAAGGTTATGCTCGTGTCTCTGGTAAACCTGGTGTTGTAATCGCAACTTCTGGACCAGGTGCAACGAACTTAGTTACAGGGTTAACTGACGCAATGATTGACTCATTACCATTAGTAGTCTTTACAGGTCAGGTTGCATCATCTGTTATCGGTTCGGATGCTTTCCAAGAAGCTGATATTTTAGGGATTACAACGCCAATAACAAAGCATAACTATCAGGTTCGCAACATAAGTGAACTTCCTAGAATTATTAAAGAAGCATTTCATATTGCAACTACAGGTAGACCAGGTCCGGTATTAATTGATATTCCAAAAGATATTGCCACTATCGAAGGCGAATTTAATTACGATATTTCAGTTAATCTACCTGGATATCAACCAACAAGCGAACCGAACTATTTACAAATTCGCAAATTAGTGGAAGCGGTAAGTAGAGCAAAAAAACCAGTTATATTAGCTGGTGCAGGTGTATTACATGCCAATGCATCAGAAAATTTAGTGAAATATGTAGAACAACAACAAATCCCTGTTACGAACACATTATTGGGTTTAGGTGGTTTTCCGGCAGATCATTCTTTATTCTTAGGAATGGCTGGAATGCACGGAACATACACAGCAAACATGGCACTTTATGACTGTGATTTGCTCATAAGTATCGGAGCAAGATTTGATGACCGAGTTACAGGTAATTTACAACACTTTGCACAAAAAGCAACAGTTGCACATATTGATATTGACCCTGCTGAGATCGGTAAAAATGTTCCAACACAAATTCCTATCGTTGGTGATGCAAAACTTGTTTTAGAACAACTATTAAAACAGGACGGAAAACAAGGAGATCACCAGGAATGGAACGAACAACTTGCTTCTAATAAGCAAGAATATCCATTGGTTTATAAAGAAAGTGATACAGAATTAAAACCACAACATGTATTAGAGCTTATCCATAATTGGACTAATGGTGATGCGATCGTAACGACTGATGTAGGACAGCATCAAATGTGGGCAGCGCAATATTACAACTTGAAAAATCCGAATAAATGGGTAACTTCAGGTGGCTTAGGTACAATGGGATTCGGCTTGCCAGCAGCGATTGGAGCACAGTTAGCAGATCGAGAGTCAACTGTAATAGCCGTTTTAGGTGATGGTGGTTTCCAAATGACTGTTCAAGAGCTTTCAGTTATTCACGAATTAAACTTACCAATAAAAGTTGTCATTTTAAACAATGGTGCTTTAGGAATGGTAAGACAATGGCAGGAACTATTTTATGAAGAACGTTATTCACATTCGAAATTTGTTACTCAGCCGGATTTCGTGAAATTATCAGAAGCTTACGGAATCAATAGTGTACGAATTGAAAAGAGTGAAGGTTGGGAAGATAAATTAAAAGCAGCTATCACTTCAAATGAACCAGTATTATTGGATATCCATGTAAGTAAGAATGAAAATGTTTATCCGATGGTTGCTGCTGGAAAAGGATTGCATGAAATGGTAGGTGTAAAGCTATGAAAAGAATCCTATCATTAACAGTTCTTAATCAAACTGGAGTATTAAATCGAATTACAGGGTTATTTTCAAAAAGACACTTCAATATTGAAAGTATTACAGTAGGACATTCTGAAACAGAAGGTGTCTCACGAATGACACTTGTTGTAAATGTTCAAGAGGAAAAAGAAGTAGAGCAAATTACAAAGCAATTAAATAAACAAATAGATGTATTAAAGGTAACTGATATTACATCACAGTCAATTGTTTCAAGAGAGCTTGCGTTAATTAAAGTAATGTCAACACCTTCTACAAGATTAGAGCTTCAAGGTCTTATTCAACCATTCCGTGCTTCGATCATTGATGTTAGCCGCGAAAGTGTTGTCGTTCAAGTAACAGGTGAATCTGAGAAAATTGAAGTTCTAATTGATTTATTAAAACCTTATGGCATTAAAGAAATTGCTAGAACTGGTACAACAGCCTTTGCTCGTGGCACTCAAAGAACAGCGAAGGAAGTACCGTTATCAATTGTTTAAATATGTTAGTGATCTTACCTGAATTAACCAGGTTTAAAGATTATATATAAAGTAAAATATCTGCTAATATTCTAAAAATTATTTAAGGGAGAGATTATACATGACAACAACAGTATATTACAACGGAGACGTAAACGAAGCAGCATTACAAGGGAAAAAGGTAGCAATCATTGGATATGGTTCACAAGGTCATGCACATGCACTTAACTTAAAAGAAAGCGGCGTTGACGTAGTAGTTGGTGTTCGTCAAGGCGGTTCATTTAATAAAGCGGTAGAAGATGGTCATCATGTAGTATCTGTTGCTGAAGCAGCAAAACTTGGGGATTTAGTAATGGTATTACTTCCAGATGAGCAACAAGCGAAAGTATATGAAGAAGAAATTAAACAAGGCTTAGAGGCAGGAAATTCATTAGTATTTGCTCATGGATTCAACGTACATTTCAGTCAAATCGTACCACCTGCTGATGTTGATGTATTCCTAGTAGCACCAAAAGGTCCTGGTCATTTAGTAAGAAGAACATATGAAGAGGGTGCTGGTGTACCTGCATTATTCGCAATCTACCAAGATGTAACTGGTAATGCAAAAGAAACTGCACTTGCATATGCAAAAGGTGTAGGTTCAGCACGTGCCGGTGTATTAGAAACTACATTTAAAGAAGAAACAGAAACAGACTTATTCGGTGAGCAAGCAGTTCTTTGCGGTGGATTAACTTCATTAGTAAAAGCAGGTTTCGAAACATTAGTTGAAGCTGGATACCAACCAGAAGTTGCTTACTTCGAATGTTTACATGAATTAAAATTAATCGTTGATTTAATGTATGAAGATGGTATGGCTGGAATGAGATATTCAATTTCTGATACAGCACAATGGGGCGATTTCGTTTCAGGACCACGTGTTGTAGACGGACGTTCTAAAGAAGCGATGAAAGAAGTTCTTAAAGACATTCAAACAGGTAAATTTGCAAAAGAATGGATCTTAGAAAACCAAGCAAATCGTCCACAATTTAATGCAATCAATAACAACGAAAACGAGCACCAAATTGAAGTTGTTGGTAAAAAACTACGTGCTATGATGCCGTTCGTAAAATCAAAACAAATCAAGAAAGAAGCGGTGAGTGTGAGTGCGAAAAATTAACCTTTTTGATACAACGCTCCGTGATGGTGAACAATCTCCAGGTGTTAATCTAAATGTTAGAGAAAAACTTGAGATTGCAAAACAACTAGAAAGACTCGGAATGGACGTTATTGAAGCAGGTTTTCCTGCTACATCAAAAGGTGATTTATTAGCAGTACAAGAGATAGCAAAAGCAGTCAAAAATAGCTCTGTTACAGGGCTAGCACGATCTGTAAAAGGGGATATTGATGCAGCATGGGAAGCATTAAAATTCGCTGAAGAACCTAGACTGCACGTGTTTTTGGCTACTTCTCCTATCCATAGAGAATATAAGCTTAAAAAGACGAAGGAACAGGTCATTCATAGTGCTGTTGATGCTGTGAAATATGCAGCGCAATTTTTTCCGATTATCCAATGGTCTGCAGAGGACGCATGTCGTACTGAATTGCCATTCCTAGCGGAAATTGTCGAAAAGGTAATTGAGGCAGGAGCTCACGTCATTAACATTCCTGATACGGTTGGATATATTACACCTAAGGAGTACGGTGAAATTTTCCATTATTTACGTGATAACGTAAAGGGTATCGATAATATTATTTTATCAGCACACTGCCATGATGATTTAGGCATGGCAGTTGCTAACTCTTTATCAGCAATTGAACATGGTGCAGGGCAAATCGAAGGAACAATTAATGGTATTGGTGAACGAGCAGGAAATGCAGCTTTAGAAGAAGTTGCAGTTGCTCTTCACATCCGTAGTGATTATTACAAAGCGAAAACTGGATTGTATTTGAAAGAAACGAAACGTACAAGTGATTTAATAAGCAGCTTAACTGGTATGGTTGTACCTGGAAATAAAGCAGTTGTCGGTAAAAATGCTTTCGCTCATGAGTCTGGAATCCATCAAGATGGTGTGTTGAAGGAAAAAACAACATACGAAATCATCTCTCCAGAGCTTGTCGGAGTTTCGACAAACTCAATGGTACTTGGTAAGCATTCTGGGCGTCATGCATTTAAAAATCGATTACATGAATTAGGGTATGAAATATCTGATGAAGAAGTGAATAAATTATTCGTTGCTTTTAAAGAATTAACGGAAAAGAAAAAAGAAATTTCTGATGATGATTTAAAAGTTCTTCTATTAGAAGAGAAGGTTGCTGCAAAAGAAGCAGCTTTCGAATTAAAATCATTACAAGTACAATATGGTACATCACAGATTCCTACAGCAACGATTACTTTATTAAACGCTGAAAATGAGTTAATTCAAGAAGCGGCAACTGGTGCGGGTAGTGTTGAAGCAATCTACAATACGTTAGAACGTTGTGTAGGAAAAACAATTAATTTAATAGATTATCGCATCCAGTCTAATAGCGGCGGACGTGATGCACTTGCACAAGTATATGTGAAAATAAAAATTGGTGAAACAGAAGCTAGTGGCAGAGGGATGGCACATGATGTACTAGAAGCATCTGCTAAAGCTTACATTAATGCAGTTAATCGTATTTTGCTACTATCTGAACTACCTAATTTATCCTTTGAAGCAAGTCTACTAAATTAATACATTACAAGAAGGGGGATAGATTCATGAAAAAAACAATCGCATTATTACCGGGTGACGGCATTGGTAAAGAAGTGGTTGATGTAACAGTTGAAATATTAAAAGCTATTGCAGAGCATTTTCATCATCAATTTCAATTTAATTATGGACTGATCGGTGGAGATGCGATAGATCAAAAAGGTAACCCACTGCCTGAGGAAACGATTACTACTTGTAAAAAATCTGATGCAATTATTTTAGGTGCTGTCGGTGGGCCGAAATGGGATCAGAATCCTGTTGAACTCAGACCAGAGCGGGGACTTTTGGCTTTGCGTAAAGAACTTGATTTGTATGCGAACCTTCGCCCAATTAAAACGTTTGATAGTTTGTTAGATTCTTCCCCTTTAAAAAAGGAATACGTTAATGGAGTAGATTTTGTTATCGTTAGGGAGCTAACTGGCGGATTATATTTCGGAAAGCCTAGTGAGCGTATTGTTCATGAGGGTGAAGAAGCTGTAGTCGATACATTACTATATAAACGTTATGAAATCGAACGAATTCTTGTTTCTGCATTCGAAATTGCAAGTAAGCGCCGTAAACATGTTACATCAGTTGATAAAGCAAACGTATTAGAATCAAGCAGGGTATGGAGGGAAGTAGCAGAAGAGGTTGCTGCAAGATATCCCGATGTCACTTTAGAGCATATGCTTGTTGATAATGCAGCAATGCAGCTTATTCGTTCACCGAAACAATTTGATGTCATTGTGACTGAAAATATGTTTGGCGATATTTTAAGTGATGAAGCATCTATGATTACAGGTTCACTTGGAATGCTATCATCTGCAAGCTTGTCTTCAAGTGGGCTGCATTTATATGAGCCAGTTCATGGTTCTGCTCCTGATATTGCCGGAAAAAATATTGCGAATCCAATAGCTACTATTCTTTCAGCAGCAGCGATGCTTCGTCAATCATTCGGATTAGAGGAAGAGGCCAAAGCAATTGAAAAAGCGGTTGATAATGTTTTAAATTCAGGTAAAAGAACAGCAGATCTTTCTGAGGATGGAAATGCAATTTCAACAAAACAAATTGGTGAAGAAATTAAAAATGCACTAGCGGATGACCATGCTATTTTAAATATTATGGAAGCTTATTCATAAAAAGCCAGACTTATCGAAGCTTTACGAGTAGTTATCCTCACCTATCTTCTTTGCTTTTTCGAGCAGCTTAAGAAAAAAAGGGGGGCGGCCCGTAAAGTATGGATAAATCGAAATGTATAAAGGGCTGACCAATGATATGGAGTTGTCCTAACCAATAATGACCAATTATAGTTGTAAAGGCAATTATACGATCAGCTATATTGAGTTTGAGGGGTCTGACACTTGTACTAAGTCAGCCCCTCATTTTTTCTATCTATTAAAGGGGGTACCTGACCATGAAGCCAAGAACGATAATTGAAAAGATATATGATGAGCATATTGTTCAACAAGAGCAGGGGAAACCTGATTTAATCTATATTGACTTACACTTAATACATGAAGTTACATCTCCACAGGCATTTGAAGGCCTACGTGAAAAAAATCGTAAAGTAAGAAGACCTGATCGAACATTTGCAACGATGGATCATAATATTCCTACAGTTAATCGCTTTGTGATCAAAGACGAGATTGCGAAACTTCAAGTGAATGCATTAGAAAATAACTGTAAAGAATTTGGAATCCGTTTAGCAGACCTTGAAAGTGAAGATCAAGGGATTGTTCATGTTATTGGTCCGGAGTTAGGCTTAACACTTCCAGGAAAAACGATTGTTTGTGGTGATAGCCATACTTCAACACACGGAGCTTTCGGAGCTATTGCATTTGGTATCGGTACAAGTGAGGTTGAACATGTTTTAGCAACACAAACAATCTGGAGACAACGTCCAAAAACACTTAATATTCATGTTCCAGGGAAATTACAACAAGGTGTAACAGCTAAAGATGTGATATTAGCTGTGATTGGCAAGTATGGAGTTCGTTTTGGAACAGGTTACATTATTGAGTTTACCGGTGAGGTTATTGAAAACTTATCAATGGATGAGCGTATGACTATTTGCAATATGTCTATTGAGGCAGGAGCAAGAGCAGGATTAATTGCACCTGACGAAACAACGTTCTCCTATATTAAAGGCAGAAAGTATGCACCAAAGGGAGAAGAGTTCGAAGAAGCTGTTAAATATTGGAAAACATTAAAAACAGATGAAGGTGCGGAATATGACGAAGTAATTACATTACAAGGTGAGGATATTGCGCCTATGGTAACATGGGGAACAAATCCTGGAATGGCTGTTGGGGTTGATGAAAAAACGCCTGATCTAAATGGGTTCCAAAATGAAGAGGAAGTTGACGAAGCAAAACGAGCATTTGAATATATGGGATTACAACCAAATATGAAAATTGAAGATATAACAATCGAACATGTCTTTATAGGATCTTGTACAAATTCACGTTTAACAGATCTTAGACAGGCTGCAGAAGTTATAAAAGCACACAAAGGGCAAAAAGTTGCGCCTACTGTTCGTGCACTTGTAGTACCTGGTTCACAAACTGTGAAAAAAGTCGCTGAAGAAGAAGGCTTAGATATCATCTTTAAAGAAGCAGGCTTTGAATGGCGAGAGTCGGGCTGTAGTATGTGTTTAAGTATGAATAATGATGTAGTTCCTGAGGGAGAGCGTTGTGCATCAACATCTAACCGTAACTTTGAAGGCAGACAAGGTAAAGGAGCAAGAACACATCTAGTAAGTCCAGCTATGGCAGCAGCGGCAGCTCTTCATGGGAAATTTGTGGATGTTCGTCATATTCAGAAAGAGAAAATTCAAGCATAACAGGAGGGGCATAATGAAACCATTTACTACACATACAGGAAAAGTAGCTGTTTTAAACAGAGCAAATGTTGATACAGATCAAATTATTCCTAAGCAATTTCTTAAACGTATTGAAAAAACTGGCTATGGTCGCTTTGCCTTTTTCGATTGGAGATTCCTTCCGGATGGATCTGACAACCCAGATTTTGAGTTAAACAAAGAGAAAAATAAGGGTGCATCGATATTACTTACAGGAGAAAACTTTGGTTGCGGTTCATCTCGTGAGCATGCGCCATGGGCTCTTTCAGATTACGGTTTTCAAGTAATATTAGCACCTTCATATGCAGATATTTTTCATCAAAATTGTCTGAAGAATGGATTATTGCCAATTAAATTAGAACAATCTGTATTAGATGCAATCCGTAAGAAAGCAAACGTAGAAGGCTATGAGCTAACGATAAACCTAGAGGAACAAAAGATTATTGACAACGATCAATTATCAGAGTCATTTACAGTCGATCCATATTGGAAGGATATGCTTTTATATGGAAAAGATGAAATTGACTTAACAATGAATTATAATGACCAAATTAAGAAATTTGAAGAAGAAAGAGAAGCTACATTTTTATAATGCTAGCTTCTTTTCTTCTTTTGTCGTATTTAAGACCTTAACTTTCGCCTTTTGTCCGTACCTTTAGCGAAGATTTTCTCATGTATTGCTTGTTTTCCAAGTGTTGGATTGATAAACTTGTAGGCAAAGCTTGAAGCTGGAGTTGACCAACATATGGATGAGAAAAAACGTTCAAATATTATCCCTTTTCCTAATTTAAAGGAACGTTATATTGATAAGGGTATGGCGTTATTAAAAGAGAAAAAATATCATCAAGCACTTGAAATGTTCTCTGAAGCAAAGAATTTAAACGAAGATAAAGCAGAGATTCATTTAGGTATGGCCATTTGCTTTATGGAACTCGGTGAGCTAGTTGAGGCTAAAAATATTTGTAAAAAAATGCTTTTAGAAGATATCGGCCATTATTTCACTGTTTTACAAATTTATTTAACAATCCTCATACAGCTTCGTGAGTATCATGAAGTACAATCAACCATTGAGGCTGTTCTTGAGGAGAATCATCTACCTGCAGAGAGTGCAGAGCATTTTTATAAATTATTAGAATTCAGTCGTAAAATGACACAAAACGATGTGGATATTTTTGAGGATGAGGGTGTTGAAGATCAACAAACACTCTACATTGAAGACGTATTAGAAAATACTACAAAGCAACTGGCATATATACAATCACTCAAAGATCGAAATGTAATTAAACACTTTTCATCCTTGAAGATACTTTTAGAAAATCCTAAAAGTCACCCAATGGTTAAATCAATGATTTTACATTTAATGATTGAAAATGAAATTGAAAAAGAAGTCACCGTTTATAAGTTTGGGGAATCAATAACCGTAATCCCAGCAAAGCTTGAAGATATTTCAGATCTACCATTTACGAAAAAAGTACTTACAAAATTAGATGACATTTTAGGGAATGAAAATCCCACTCTTTATGAAGCAGTAAAAGAACTATGGATTAGACACTTATATGTTCTCTATCCTCTTTTACCACAACCGACAGATGCTAACTTATGGGCAGCTGCTCTTCATATTGTGGGTTATGAGATGCACGGAATAACAATTGATCAAAATGAAGTACAGGAAATGTACAATCAATCATTCCCTACACTTCAAGAAGCGTGTAAAAAAATATATCAAATAGAAGAAATTTCTTATATGCAAATATGAGGCTTTGTGTTGAAAGGAATGTTTTCTGTGTTATAATAAAATGGTTGCAAAATAGTGATCAACGTATATAAGGTCTATTTATTGTGGGCATAATCAGCCTGCTTTTTTTAAAACTTAGGATTTTATAGTATCTTGTACTTTGGCTATGTGCTCGGCATCCTGCTGCAGCGTATAGCCCATCGATGCATAAGTCACTCTTGAAATGAAGGTATTTGGGAGCGTCTTATGCTTGTCGGGACTGTGCAAGGCGCTTTCGCACTTGTTATTACGAAATCCTGAGCATGGTTCGTACTCGGTTACTTTCTGCCGTACATAAACAGGTATATGATAGCGGATGATTGTTTAAACTGGACAAGCAACCACCAATTACCTATCACTTATTCGCACAATCATAATAGATATTTTGGAGGGAACAACATATGTCAGTAAAATGGGAAAAATTAGAGGGGAACGAAGGCGTTCTTACGGTTGAAGTTTCTGCAGAGGATTTCACAAATGCACTAGATGAAGCATTTAAAAAGGTAGTTAAACAAGTTTCAATCCCTGGTTTCCGTAAAGGGAAAATTCCACGTGGAATGTTTGAACAACGTTTTGGTGTTGAATCACTTTACCAAGATGCTTTAGATATCATTCTGCCAACAGCTTATCCAAATGCGGTTGATGAAGCTGGCATTGAACCAGTAGATCGCCCTGAAATCGATGTTGAGCAAGTTGAAAAAGGAAAAAGCTTAATTTTCACTGCAAAAGTTACTGTTAAACCAGAAGTGAAATTAGGTGAATATAAAGGTCTAGAAATCGAAAAATTAGACGATACTGTATCAGATGAAGATGTTGAAAATGAATTAAAGCAGCTTCAAGAACGTCATGCTGAGTTAGTTGTTAAAGAGAAAGGCGCAATTGAAAACGGTGATACTGCGGTTATTGATTTCGATGGTTATGTTGATGGAGAAGCATTCGAAGGCGGAGCAGCAGAAAATTACTCTTTAGAAATTGGTTCAGGTTCATTCATTCCAGGCTTTGAAGAACAACTTATTGGCTTAGAAGCAGGTGCAGAGAAGGATGTTGAAGTATCATTCCCTGAAGAATACCACGCTGAAAACCTTGCAGGAAAACCAGCTGTATTCAAAGTGAAAGTTCATGAAATTAAAGCGAAAGAACTTCCAGCTTTAGATGATGAATTTGCTAAAGATGTTAACGAAGAAGTTGAAACACTTGATGAATTAAAAGCTCAAACAAGAACTCGTCTTGAAGAAGCTAAAAAAGCAGAGGCTGAAAATCACTTACGCGATACTTTAGTCGAAAAAGCTGCTGAAGGTGTAGAAGTTGATATTCCGAATGCACTTATCGAAAACGAAATTTCTCGTATGATGCAAGAATTTGAGCAACGTCTTCAAATGCAAGGTATGAATCTTGACTTATACTTCCAATTCTCAGGTCAAGATGAAGCAGCATTAAAAGCTCAAATGAAAGATGATGCTGAAAAACGAGTAAAATACAACTTAACTTTAGAAGCGATTGCTAAAGCTGAAAACATCGAAGTTACTGACGAAGATGTGGATGCAGAATTAACAAAAATGGCTGAAATGTACAACATGCCTGTTGAAAATATAAAACAAGCATTAGGCGGATCAGCTGAAGGTTTAAAAGAAGATTTAAAAGTTCGTAAAGCAATCGATTTTCTTGTAGAAAATAGCAAAGTTGTTGCATAATAATAATTAAAGAACAAGGCGCGAGCAGATCGTGCCTTGTTTTGTACAAATTAGCTGCTTTCAATTCCAAGGGTAAAAAGATGACTGAATGATGATCAATTAGACTTTACTACTAATTTAGTATAAAAGGTAATGAAATAAATATAGGTTACATTACTTACATTTCTACAAACATGTTTTATTTATATTCCTTAGGGAATGATATAAGAAAGCTGATACATACATACACTTGAAGTAAGAAACATAATTCAATTCTAGAAAAGTTTTTTTGTTGACTCATGAAGGTTTTTTTTCAACAACAATAGATCCTTTTTCAAACTTGGAGCAGTATTATTACCTATCAATGCATGACTTATGGTAAAATGCAATACATACCTATATTTACATTCAATTTTTTTACATTCTTGTAAAGAATGACACCTGCCTACTATGTAAATTGGTTAGGAAGAGATACATTTTTATCGGGTGGGGTAGAATCATTTTGATTGAGATAAAGATATAAGGGGTGAAACAATGTTTAAATTTAACGACGAAAAAGGACAATTAAAATGTTCATTTTGTGGTAAAACCCAAGATCAGGTTCGAAAGTTAGTTGCAGGACCAGGTGTATACATATGTGATGAGTGTATTGAGCTTTGTACTGAGATTGTTGAAGAAGAGCTTGGTACGGAAGAAGAAGTTGAATTTAAAGATGTTCCAAAACCAAAAGAAATTAATGAAATATTAGATGAATATGTTATTGGGCAGGATCAAGCAAAGAAATCTTTAGCTGTTGCAGTATACAATCACTATAAACGTATAAATTCAAACAGTAAGATTGATGATGTAGAGCTTTCAAAAAGTAACATTGCAATGATTGGGCCAACAGGTAGTGGTAAAACATTACTAGCGCAAACGTTAGCTCGTATTTTAAATGTGCCATTTGCGATTGCAGATGCAACTTCTTTAACTGAAGCTGGTTATGTTGGAGAAGATGTGGAAAATATTCTTTTAAAGCTTATTCAAGCAGCTGACTATGATGTTGAAAAAGCAGAAAAAGGAATTATTTACATCGACGAAATTGATAAAGTTGCACGTAAATCCGAGAACCCATCAATCACACGTGATGTTTCAGGAGAAGGTGTACAGCAAGCATTACTTAAAATACTTGAAGGTACAGTAGCCAGCGTTCCTCCACAAGGTGGAAGAAAGCATCCACATCAAGAGTTTATTCAAATTGATACTACAAATATCTTATTTATCTGTGGTGGTGCGTTTGATGGAATTGAACAAATTATTAAACGCCGTCTAGGTAAAAAAGTAATAGGATTTGGCTCAGACAATAAAAATGCAGATTTAGATAAAAAGGCCCTTCTTTCAAAGGTATTACCGGAAGATTTATTAAAATTTGGATTAATTCCAGAATTTATCGGCCGTTTACCAGTTATTGCGAGTTTGGAGCCTTTAGATGAAGATGCATTGGTAGAAATCTTAACAAAACCTAAAAATGCTCTTGTTAAACAATATCAAAAAATGCTTGATTTAGATGGAGTAGAACTTGAATTTGAAGAGGATGCTCTTCAAGAAATCGCGAAAAAAGCCATCGAGAGAAAAACTGGTGCTCGTGGTCTTCGCTCAATCATTGAAGGCATTATGCTTGATATGATGTTTGATCTACCATCTAGAGAAGATATTGTTAAAACAATTATTACTGGTGATGCAGTGACAGGTAAAACACCACCTAAGCTTGTCTTAAATGATGGTACTGTCGTCCAGGAAGATAAAAAAACTTCTGCATAATGTTTTAAAACGATGATTAAAGTATGGAAGAAGCTGATGTAAAAGTCGGCTTCTTTTTTGTGTCTATCCTATTAACCATCTATTCTTACTAACGTATACATCGGATAGATTCTAATAAAGAAAACATGTTTATTCCTGTTAAACCTCGGAGATACTAGCTATAAATAACCGCTTCATACAATAAGTACCACGAAATATTTTGCTAAAAGCAGCAAAGGTAAGCTAATGCTTGCCTTTTGTCAGCTATAAGTGAGAAGAATCTCTTTTTTATACATAGGCCATGTCCATGTTCATCTAATCATCGTGAACACATGGTTCACAAGTAGCGGTAATCACCTTAGCAGGAGGGACTACAATGAGTTGGACAAGTATCGCTTTGTTTATTCAATTGTTTTTTGGCATTATTATCGGGATGTACTTCTTGAATTTATTAAAAAGCCAAAGAACTCAAAAAATCTCAATTGACCGTGAATCAAAAAAAGAAATGGAACAACTCAGGAAAATGAGATCTATTAGGTTAACGGAACCTTTGGCAGAAAAGGTAAGACCAAAGAGCTTCCAGGATATAGTTGGGCAAGAAGATGGAATTCGTTCCTTGCGAGCCGCATTATGTGGAGCAAATCCACAGCATGTCATTATATATGGGCCGCCAGGTGTAGGGAAAACAGCTGCTGCAAGGCTGGTATTAGAGGAAGCAAAGCGAAATCAAAAATCACCATTCAAGGAAAACGCTGTTTTTGTAGAGTTAGATGCAACAACAGCACGATTTGACGAAAGAGGTATTGCTGATCCTCTTATTGGTTCTGTTCATGACCCGATCTACCAAGGTGCAGGGGCAATGGGACAGGCTGGAATTCCCCAACCAAAACAAGGGGCTGTTACACATGCTCATGGTGGAGTATTATTTATCGATGAAATTGGTGAACTGCATCCTATTCAAATGAATAAATTGTTAAAGGTACTTGAAGATCGTAAAGTATTTTTAGAAAGCGCGTATTATAATGAAGAAAATATTCAAATTCCAACACATATTCATGATATTTTCAAAAATGGCCTGCCAGCTGATTTTCGTCTTGTTGGAGCAACAACAAGAACACCAAATGAAATTCCTCCGGCCATCCGTTCACGATGTCTTGAAGTTTTCTTTAGGGATTTAGAACAGGACGAATTATCAATTGTTGCAAGAAAAGCAGCTAATAAAGTGGAAATGAAAGTAAGTGATGAAGGAATAAATGTTTTAACATCATACGTTCGGAATGGCCGTGAAGTTGTAAACCTAATGCAAATTGCAACAGGTACTGCCTTGTCAGAAGACAGAAAAGAAATAACTGTACAGGATATTGAATGGGTAATTCATTCTAGTCAATTAACACCAAGATATGAGAAAAAAATTAATAATAAGGCAAAGGTTGGCTTAGTTAATGGTCTCGCGGTATACGGCCCAAATTCCGGCGCTCTTTTAGAAATTGAAGTTACCATTATTTCTGCAGAGAAAGATAAAGGGAAAATTAATATTACAGGTATAGTAGAAGAAGAAAGTATTGGCGATCGCTCAAAATCTATTAGAAGAAAAAGTATGGCTAAGGGCTCAATCGAAAATGTCATCACTGTTTTAAGGTCAATGGGAATAAATGCAGGTGATTATGATATACATGTTAATTTCCCAGGTGGCACGCCAATAGATGGACCATCAGCAGGTATCGCAATGGCCACGGGAATCTTCTCAGCCATTCATAGAATTCCAGTTGATAATTATGTAGCAATGACAGGTGAAATAAGTATTCACGGCAATGTAAAGCCAATTGGAGGAGTCATACCAAAAATTAAAGCTGCTAAAAAAGCTGGGGCAAAAACAGTGATTATTCCAAAGGAAAATATGCAATCAATCTTAAAGGATATTGAAGGAATTAAGATTATTCCTGTCACTAATTTACAAGAAGTATTTGATATTGCGCTTGTGAATCCGCCGACAGAGAAAAGTAATCCTTTGTTGCAGAAAAATACCCAAGTTTTTCCGCAACAGGAATCAGTATAACAAGGGGATAGCCCCCTAGTCCTAACTTAAATCTGGGGACAGCCTCCTATAGAGTATATTGCTTAAGTAATCAGTAAATACTTTTTAGGGGTCAGTCCCCTTTTAGTGTTCTTACAAATAGACACTTGTAAAAGAATAAGATAGAATTGAACAAAGAACGATCTATTATGTCATGGAGGTGTAAGAGCATGGCGAAATCAAATACTCTAATCGTACCCCTCCTACCGTTACGAGGCTTGCTAGTATATCCAACGATGGTACTACACCTTGATGTAGGAAGAGAAAAATCTGTTCAGGCGTTAGAAAAAGCAATGATGGAAGATAACACCATCTTTTTAACGACTCAAAAAGAGATTGCGATAGATGAGCCAAATAAAGAAGACATATATGAAATTGGAACTTTAACGAAGATAAAGCAAATGTTAAAATTACCTAACGGAACGATTCGTGTACTTGTCGAAGGCTTAGAACGCGGAGAAATCCAGGGTTTTGTAGAGGAAGATGACTATTTTTCTGTTGAAGTAAAAATGATTGAAGACCCAGTTGAAAAAAGTATTGAAGAAGAGGCATTGATGAGAACAATGCTTGAATACTTTGAGCAATACATAAAACTTTCAAAAAAGGTTTCTGCAGAAACATATGCCACAGTGTCTGATATAAACGAACCAGGGAGAATGGCAGATATTATAGCATCTCACTTGCCGTTAAAACTGAAAGAAAAGCAAGAAGTCCTCGAAACATTGGATGTCAAAGATCGGCTAAATAAAGTGATCTCAATCATCCATAATGAAAGAGAAGTACTTCAGCTGGAAAAAAAGATCGGTCAGCGTGTGAAACGTTCGATGGAACGTACACAAAAAGAATATTATCTTCGCGAGCAAATGAAAGCTATTCAAAAAGAGCTTGGTGATAAAGAAGGAAAAACCGGTGAAGTTTCATCCATTCAAGATCGTATTGAACAAGCAGGTATGCCTGATAATATAAAAACACTTGCTTTAAAAGAATTAGATCGCTATGAAAAGATACCTTCCAGCTCAGCTGAAAGTGCCGTTATCCGGAATTATATTGAATGGCTTCTTTCCCTGCCGTGGTCGAATGCTACAGAAGACCGGTTAGATATCAATATAGCTGAAGAAATACTGAACGAAGAACATTATGGACTAGAAAAAGTAAAAGAACGTGTATTAGAATACTTAGCTGTTCAACAATTAACGAAATCCTTAAAAGGACCAATTCTTTGTTTAGCTGGACCTCCAGGTGTTGGTAAAACTTCATTAGCACGTTCTGTTGCGAAATCTTTAAATCGCCATTTTGTCCGAATTTCACTTGGTGGAGTAAGAGATGAATCAGAAATACGTGGCCATCGACGTACATATGTAGGGGCGATGCCGGGGCGAATTATCCAAGGGATGAAAAAGGCAGGTACGATCAACCCGGTCTTTTTATTAGATGAAATTGATAAAATGTCTAGTGATTTCAGAGGTGATCCTTCAGCTGCTTTACTTGAAGTATTAGATCCAGAGCAAAATCATACCTTTAGTGATCATTATATTGAAGAAACCTATGATCTCTCAAAAGTTATGTTTATTGCAACGGCAAACAATCTGGCTACAATTCCTGGACCGCTTCGTGATCGAATGGAAATCATTAATATTGCTGGCTATACAGAACTAGAAAAAGTTCATATTGGGAAAGAACATCTATTACCGAAGCAATTGCAGGAACATGGTCTTAAAAAATCACATTTGCAAATTCGTGACGATGCCTTGCAAAGTATTATTCGTTATTATACGAGAGAAGCTGGTGTGCGTGGTTTAGAACGTCAGCTTGCAACCGTTTGTCGAAAGGCTGCAAGGCTAATCGTGAAAGAATCTCGGAAAAAAATAATCATTACCGATAAAAACCTTGAAGAATTCCTTGGTAAACATCGTTTTAGATACGGACAGGCTGAACTAGAAGATCAAATTGGCGTTGTAACTGGTTTAGCCTATACGACAGTTGGCGGGGATACTTTATCGATCGAAGTATCTGTTGCTCCTGGAAAAGGGAAGCTAATTCTGACTGGTAAGTTAGGTGACGTGATGAAGGAATCTGCCCAAGCTGCTTTTAGCTATATTCGTTCAAGAGCACAGGAGCTTCACATTGACCCAGAATTCCATGAAAAGAATGATATTCATATCCATGTTCCTGAAGGTGCTGTGCCGAAGGATGGACCATCTGCAGGGATTACAATGGCAACAGCTTTAGTCTCAGCGTTAACAGGCAGACCTGTTCGCAAAGAAGTTGGAATGACAGGAGAAATCACTCTTCGCGGAAGGGTCCTGCCAATTGGCGGCTTAAAGGAAAAAACACTAAGTGCCCACCGTGCAGGGTTAAAGAAAATCATTGCACCTAAGGAAAATGAAAAGGATTTAGATGATATTCCAGAAAGTGTTCGCAATGAGCTCACCTTTGTTCTTGTATCTCATCTAGATGAAGTATTAAAACATGCATTAGCAGAGGAGCAAAAATGAAAGTAACTAGTTCAGAAATCGTAATAAGTGCAGTTAGACCTAATCAATACCCTGCTGAAGATATCCCTGAGATAGCTTTAGCAGGTCGTTCAAATGTAGGAAAGTCATCATTTATTAATAAAATGCTTGCGAGGAAAAATCTTGCTAGAACTTCTTCAAAGCCCGGTAAAACACAAACGTTGAATTTTTATATCATTAATGAAAAGCTGCATTTTGTTGACGTACCAGGTTATGGCTATGCAAAGGTAAGTAAGAAAGAGCGTGAAGCCTGGGGGAAAATGATTGAGACATATATAACATCTCGTGAACAATTGCGGGCAGTTGTTTTATTAATTGATGTTCGTCATCCACCAACACAAGATGATGTGTTAATGTACGGATTTTTAAAGCATTATGGCATTCCTGTGATTATTGTTGCAACAAAAGCAGACAAAATTCCAAAAAGTAAATGGCAAAAGCATGTAAAAGTTATAAAAGAGAAATTAAATATGGAAAAGACTGATGCATTCGTTTTATTTTCATCTGAAACCGGACAAGGAAAAGATGAGGCATGGAAGATCATTCACCATTATACATCATAAAAAATGATGGACGTGAGGTTCTTAAATCAATAAAATCGTATTATCATATAAAAAAGACTGACAAGGAAGTTATTTTCCTATGTCAGTCTTTTGCGTTTTCTGTTAAAAAAATGAGATTGTTAACATACGCGGTTATTTTTTTCTTTTCATAAACAATAGAAAGGCGCCAATAAAAATTAACAAGAATGGCCAATAGGTTTCGAGAATATGTACACCGCTTTTTAACATCGTTAATGATCCAATGATCTTCTGAAAAAAGTGTAGAAATAGGCCAATCGCAAGTATCATCAACCCTTGTGCATATCCTGATTTTGTTTTCATCGAAGTCAATAGTAACCCTGCTGCTAAAATAAAGAGAAAAGCAGCAGGATGATCGGGCCAGTTTGGTAGTTTCGAAAGAAATATAAAGTGAAAACCCAGACCAGCTAAAATAATCCCTGGTAAAATAGCAGAATTATCTTTGTCGAAATGGCCGCTAATTAAGTAGGCAGCACCTAAAAGAATAAGGAACACCTGCCAACTATTTTGATTTTCAAATAAATGAATATTTAATTTTTGGAAAGAATAATAAATACCAATACCTATGAAAATCATTCCGGGTAATAACGATATTTTTTTCATCTGTTCACCTCTTAAAAATAAAAACTATATTTAAAATGTCACAGCAATCCAATCACTTGATAAACAGCCTAATATTTGCTATTGTACAAAGAGAATATCATGATGGATCATGTCATATATTGTAGGTATAATAGACCAACAATGACTTTATTAAATCTAATTTATCATAACACAGAGTTTCAATCACTGTTCACATTTTATGAAGTGATGATTTTCGGACCGTGTTATAATATTACTAAAAGGGATCTTTGCATGTGGGGGTGTAAAGGGGAAAATGCATATACTTGTTGTCGGCTTAAATTATAAAACAGCCCCTGTTGAAATTCGTGAAAAGCTTTCGTTTCAACCGAACGAGCTATCTGATGCGATGAAACAGTTAAAAGACCAAAAAAGCATACTTGAAAACGTGATTGTGTCAACATGTAATCGTACTGAGATTTATGCGGTTGTCGACCAACTTCATACAGGACGTTATTATATCAAAGCGTTTTTAGCAAAATGGTTTGGACTGGAAAAAGATGAGATATCACCTTATTTATTTATTTATGAACAAGATGGTGCAATGGAGCACTTATATAAAGTTGCGTGCGGATTGGACTCGATGATTCTTGGAGAAACGCAAATTTTAGGACAAGTACGCTCTAGCTTTTTGCTATCACAAGATAACCACACTGTTGGTACAATCTTCAATCAATTATTTAAGCAAGTTATAACTTTAGCAAAGCGCTCTCATTCAGAAACAGATATTGGGGCAAATGCTGTTTCAGTAAGCTATGCTGCTGTAGAATTAGCTAAGAAAATCTTCGGTGATTTAAAATCGAAGCATGTTCTTATTTTAGGTGCTGGAAAGATGGGCGAGCTAGCAGCTAAAAACCTGCAAGGAAGCGGCGTTGGCAAAGTTACTGTTATGAATAGGACCCTTCAAAAGGCCGAAGAGCTGGCTCATCGTTTTGATGGAAAAGCTAAATCTATGAATGAGCTTCAATGTGGTCTAGTGGAAGCGGATATCATAATAAGTTCAACAAGCTCAAAAGACTTTGTCATTACAAAGGAAATGATGTCACTTGTTGAGAAAATGAGAAAGGGTCGTCCATTATTTATGGTCGATATTGCAGTTCCTCGTGATTTAGATCCATCTCTTGCTGAATTAGATAGCGTATTTTTATATGATATCGATGATTTACAAGGAATTGTTGAAGCAAACTTGAAGGAGCGGAGAATTGCAGCTGAAAAAATAGAACTTATGATTGAAGCTGAAATTATTCAATTTAAACAATGGATTAATACACTAGGGGTTGTTCCAGTCATATCTGCTCTTCGCCAAAAAGCATTAAACATCCAAGCTGAGACGATGGAGAGCATCGAACGTAAAATGCCAAATTTAACTGAACGTGAGCGAAAGTTACTTAGCAAGCATACGAAGAGTATCATAAATCAGCTGCTAAAAGATCCTATTTTGAAAGTTAAAGAGCTTTCGGCCGGAGAAAATGCTGATGATTCTTTAGATTTGTTTATGAAAATCTTTAACATTGAAAAAGCTGTTGAAGAACAAGTGCAAAAAGAGAGAGCGGAAAAGCTATCATTCACATCAAATGAGCAACTTTCCAATTATCGTGCTTCACTTCAATCGTAAGTGAGAGGACCTCAACAATATGGAAATGAGTTTAACGAGAATCAATGAAGTAGCAATTATACTTTATGCGATATGTGTACTTTTATATTTTATAGATTTTCTTCATATCAACCGGAAGGCGAAACGAGCTGCCTTCTGGTTGCTTTCTATTGTTTGGCTTTTACAAACAATTTTTTTATTTGCTCGTATGTTCCAAACAGGCAGATTCCCTGTCTTAAATGTTTTTGAAGGATTATATTTTTACACATGGGTATTAGTAACCTTATCTGTTGTTTTAAATAAATTCTTGCGGGCAGAATTTATTATCTTTTTCACAAATGTGATTGGCTTTATCATGATGTCATTACATACATTTGCACCAACTCAATATGTTTCAGCAGCGGTTTCAAGTCAGCTTGTTTCAGAACTGTTATTGATTCATATTACAATGGCCATCCTTTCATATGGAGCTTTTTCACTATCATTTGTTTTTTCTATTCTTTATACGTTCCAATACAATCTATTAAAAAAGAAAAAATGGGGAAAACGGCTTTTACGAATTGAGGACCTATCTAAACTTGATCATATGTCATATGTTTTAAATGTGATTGGTGTACCAATGCTTCTATTAAGCCTTATTTTGGGTAGTATTTGGGCATACATAAAGCTAGATACATTTTTCTGGTATGATACAAAGGTTTTTGGTTCTATTATGGTCATGCTTGTTTACAGCATATATTTATATATGAGAATTGTTAAAGAATGGCAAGGTAAATCAGTCGCTTTATTAAATATTGCGTCATTTCTCGTATTATTAATTAATTTTTTCTTGTTTGGCAGCTTGTCAAGATTTCATTTTTGGGGTTCATGATTACATCTTTTAGTGGTAGTAGGAGGATAACATGCGAAAAATTATTGTAGGTTCAAGACGTAGTAAACTTGCGTTAACACAAACGAACTGGGTAATCGACCAACTAAAATCATTTGGTTTACCATATGAATTTGAGATAAAGGAAATTGTAACAAAGGGTGATCGTATTTTAGATGTAACCTTATCAAAAGTTGGTGGAAAGGGCCTTTTCGTTAAGGAGATCGAACAGGCTATGCTTGATGGCGAAATTGACATGGCTGTCCATAGTATGAAGGATATGCCTGGAGTCCTTCCGGATGGCTTGACGATCGGCTGTGTCCCTAAACGTGAAGACTATCGGGATGTGTTAATCTCAAAGGATCATAAAAAGCTTTCTGAGCTACCAAAAGGTGCTGTCATCGGTACTAGCAGCTTAAGAAGAAGTGCACAGCTGTTAATTGAGCGACAAGACATTGAAATCAAATGGATTAGAGGTAATATTGACACTCGACTGGAAAAGCTGAAAACAGAAGATTATGATGCCATTATTTTAGCTGCTGCAGGCTTATCGAGAATGGGTTGGAGCAAAGATGTTGTTACGGAATTTTTGGAGCCTGAAATATGTCTGCCTGCTGTTGGACAGGGTGCATTAGCAATCGAGTGCCGTGAAGATGATCAGGAGTTACTTGACCTATTAGCAAAATTTACTGATGCTGCAACACAAATGGCAGTAACAGCAGAGCGAACGTTCCTAACTAAAATGGAGGGTGGCTGCCAAGTGCCTATTGCTGGTTTTGCAAAAGTCAATGAACATAAAGAAATCACTTTTACAGGCTTAATTGCTTCACCAGATGGAACAGAAATATATAAACAGCAACTTACTGGAAAAGACCCAATCGTATTAGGTGAAGACGTTTCAACAATATTAACTGAGCAAGGAGCAAAGTCACTAATCGACAGGGTGAAAGCGGAGTTAGATTCTTAATGGAAACTGTAGAAAGTCCTTTAAAAGGGAAGCGGGTTTTAATCACAAGGGCTAAGCAGCAAGCCAAAGAGTTTGTAGACAGAATAGAAAAAGCAGGTGGAATCCCCATCACTGCACCACTATTGGAAATCAAAGCAAATAATACTAATTGCCAAGAAATTCAAGGTGCTCTAGAAAATATAAAAAACTACGATTGCATCGTATTTACTAGCGCAAATGGCGTTACTTTTTTTAAAGAGTACCTAGATTTATGGAGGATTCCTTATTCATCACTTGATCATTTAATTGCAGCTTCCGTTGGTAGGAAAACGAGTAAGCAAATGCAAACGATTGGGGTAACCGTTTCGATTATTCCTGAGGAATATGTTGCTGAAAAATTAACAGAAAGTATTTCAGAACACCTTCCAGCAAAATCGAGAATCTTAGTTATACGTGGAAATCTTGCACGGCCGGCACTTGTTACTGGATTAAAAAACTGTGGGTACGACGTAACGGATTTAGTGGTATATGAAACAATACATAATTTAGATGAAGCTGAAAAACTAAGAAACTATGTACTTCAAAAGCAACTTGATTTTATTACTTTTACAAGCTCTTCAACAGTTGACAGCTTTATGAAAATTCTTAATTCTGAGGAATTACGAGAGAGTTTACAAAATGTAACCTTTATTTGTATAGGACCCATCACAAATAAAACATTATTGGAATACGGTTTCAAGGGTTTCATACCAGCTTCCTATACGATTGAAGATATGGTAAAGCTTATGACCGAATTGATTAAATGAGGAGGATATTTCAGTGGATATTCAATTTGATAGACATCGTCGCTTACGCAGCAGTGCAAATATGCGAGCAATGCTCCGCGAGAACCATATACGAGTAGAGGATTTTATCTATCCAATATTCATTGTGGAAGGAGAAAATACAAAGAACGAAGTTTCATCAATGCCAGGAGTTTTTCAATTTTCATTAGATTTATTAAATAAGGAAGTTGAAGAAGTTGTATCTTTAGGTATCAAGTCAGTAATCTTATTCGGTGTTCCAAATCAAGAGGATAAAGATGAAGTTGGAACAGGTGCTTTTCATGATCATGGCATTGTTCAAAGAGCAACTAGACAAGTAAAAGAAGCTTTCCCAGATCTCTTAGTCATTGCCGATACATGCTTATGTGAATATACAGACCACGGTCATTGTGGAATTGTTGAATATGGAAAAATACTTAATGACCCTTCACTTGAGTTATTAGCTAAAACTGCAGTAAGCCAAGCAAAAGCTGGGGCAGATATTATAGCACCTTCTAATATGATGGACGGATTTGTGACAGCGATACGCCAAGGGTTGGACGAAGCTGGCTTTGAACATATTCCGATTATGTCCTATGCCGTTAAATATGCAAGTGCATTTTACGGTCCATTTCGGGATGCTGCACAAAGTACACCTCAATTTGGTGATCGAAAAACCTACCAAATGGATCCGGCTAATCGCGAGGAAGCATTACGAGAAGCACAATCTGACCTTGATGAAGGAGCAGATTTTATTATTGTGAAACCTGCATTATCTTATTTGGACATCATGCGTGATGTGAAAAATCAGTTTAATGTACCAATTGTTGCTTATAATGTAAGTGGAGAATATGCAATGATCAAAGCAGCTGCTGCAAATGGCTGGGTAGATGAAAAGGCCATTGTGATGGAAATGCTAGTTAGTATGAAACGAGCTGGCGCAGATATCATCTTAACATACTTCGCTAAAGATGCTGCACGCTGGTTAAAAGATGAACAATAGTCTTAAAATCATAACGAATGTGAGGAAGGGGAAAGAGAATGAGAAGCTATGTAAATAGTGAGAAAGCATTTAAAGAAGCGCAGTCGTTAATGCCAGGAGGCGTAAATAGTCCTGTTCGTGCATTTAAATCTGTCGGCATGAACCCAATCGTAATGGATCATGGGAAAGGCTCTAAAATTTACGATATTGATGGTAATGAATATATCGATTATGTCTTATCGTGGGGGCCGCTCATTCATGGACATTCACATGATTCAATCGTTGAAGCTCTAAAAAAAGTTGTTGAATCGGGGACAAGCTTTGGCGCTCCAACGGTCATTGAAAATGAATTAGCAAAGCTTGTCATTGAGCGTGTGCCATCAATTGAGATCGTCCGTATGGTAAATTCAGGTACAGAAGCGACAATGAGTGCGTTGCGATTGGCGCGCGGGTATACTGGCCGTAATAAGATCGTGAAATTTGAGGGCTGTTACCATGGACATGGAGACTCTTTATTAATTAAAGCAGGTTCAGGTGTGGCAACGTTAGGATTACCTGATAGCCCCGGTGTTCCAGAAGGGATAGCTAAAAATACGATTACAGTCCCTTATAATGATCTTGAAAGCATTCGTTATGCATTTGAGCAATTTGGTGAGGATATAGCAGGTGTTATTGTTGAGCCGGTTGCTGGAAATATGGGTGTTGTCCCACCACAGCCAGGCTTTTTAGAGGGCTTGCGTGAAGTAACAGAGAAGTACGGTGCCCTTCTTATCTTTGATGAGGTTATGACTGGTTTCCGTGTTGACTACGGTTGTGCCCAAGAATACTTTGGTGTGACTCCAGATCTAACATGCTTAGGTAAAGTAATCGGTGGCGGACTTCCTGTAGGTGCTTACGGTGGTAAAGCAGAAATTATGCAACAAATAGCTCCAAGCGGACCAATTTATCAAGCAGGAACATTATCAGGTAACCCGCTGGCAATGACTGCTGGATATGAAACGTTAAAGCTGCTAACAAGAGATTCTTATAAAGAATTCAGACGCAAGGCAGATCGTCTTGAAGAAGGTTTATCAAACGCTGCGAATGAATTTGAAATCCCACATACCATTAACAGAGCTGGTTCGATGATAGGATTCTTCTTTACAAATGAATCTGTCATAAACTATGAAAAAGCAAAAACTTCAAATCTTGAATATTTTGCGAGTTACTATAGAAGTATGGCAAATGAAGGGGTTTTCTTGCCTCCATCACAATTTGAAGGGTTGTTCTTATCAACTGCACATACTGATGAGGACATTGATTTTACAATTGAGGCAGCTCGAAAAGCGTTTGCTGCGTTGAAATAATAGTTGGAAAATGCCTAACACAATGAGAGTGTTAGGCATTTTTTGTATTTTTGGAATACATTTTAATTATGTATAGTAAAAATAAATGAACAAACGTTTTAGTCAGAAACAGATAGTTAAATCCTGTGTGAAAGTAAGGAAAATGTACAATTAATTAGGCCAGCAACAAAATATCAATCATAATTCCAAGGATTCCTTCATACATCTGTAATGTCATAGTAATTTATTAGGCTATTTGAAAGGAGGAAATATTTTGTCTCAGGAACAACAACAATTACGCTTTTCTGTTGAAGAATCGGTTTGGTTTCAAAAAGGACAGGAAGTATCTGAACTTTTATCCATTTCTTTAGATCCTGATATCTCAATTCATGAGCATGAACAGTATATTTCAATTCGAGGTGCACTTTTACTTACAGGTGAATACAAAATAGATACCATTGCGGATGTGCAGGATCAATTTGAATATGCAAATGTACGGTATGTAAATGAAGTGACAACGCGTGAAGATGGTGTTAGTGAGATAAATCACCGTTTTCCAGTAGATATTACAATTCCAAATAATCGAATCGAGAATTTAGAGGAAGTATATGTTTCAATTGAATCGTTTGATTATGAAATTCCAGAAGTGAAATGTTTAAAGCTAATAGCTGATTTGTCAATTAGCGGTATTACAAATGAGCAAATTCAACCAGTTGCACCACCAGAAGTAGAAACTCAAGAGGAAGAAACATTTGAAGCACTTTACAGGGCTCCGCAGCAACAATCATTTGATGAAGAAAAAGAACAAACATTTCAATTTCAGCAGAACTCGACAAATCCTTTCTCTTCTTTTTATCAAGAGCAGTCTGAAGAAGACGTGGACAAATTATCAACTGATGCTTCTAAGATAGAGCAAGATATTCGTGCAGAAGAAAACTCAGTTGAAGAAATAATTGAACCTGCTCAAGAAGAGAAAGTTGAAGTGACGAATGAAAGTAATGAAGTAAATCAAGAAGTAAATCAAGAAATAAATAAAGAAGAAGTTGTAGTGAATGAAAAACAGCAAGAAGAACTATATGAACCGTTTATAGTTGAGGTTAGAAAAGAAGAACAAATGACAGAAGACCCTCAGCCTCAGGAAGTACATTATTCATTCTTCTCGAAATCCGAAGAGCTTGAGAGTACTAATCCACAAGAAGCAAAAGATAAAGAGGTTGTCAGAGAAGATCATAATGAGAAAGATGCACATTATTTAACAAGTCTTTTTGCCCGCGATGGAGAAGAGGATTTCTCTCGGTTAAAAATGTGTATTGTCCAACAAGGAGAAACGATTGAACTAATCAGTGAACGGTATGATATTTCGGTGCAACAAATTCTTCGTGTTAATAATTTTAATGCAGATCAAGATGTGTATGAAGGACAAATCCTTTATATCCCTGCATATTCAACAAGTAAGTAATAAGCGATGAACCATTCTTAAAAAGCAGCAGGGGAACCTTTTCCTCGGCTGTTTTTTGAATATGATAAGTTGATTAGGTATTCGTATTACTTTTTTATAACCATAAGCTTTCTTAGACTACTTAGTTGGATCTGAGGTGTCTCAACAGTGGCAATACAAGTTGATAAAATGAAGCCATTATTAAGTCAATATGATATTCAACCTGAATATATAGAGGAAATAAGCCAAAAGACAATAAAGGTTTATGCAAATACTGGCACGTATGTGCTGAAAAAGCTTACAAATAAAGGTAACCCTTCTTTTATTGATACATTATCAACCTTATCACAACAAAAATACTCCAGTTATGTACCAATCGTGAAAAATAGAAACCAGCAATTTATTTCGTATCATAATGGTGAGTACTATTATCTGATGCCTTGGCTTGTTAATGAAACAGAGGATGAGCTTGATGCACGCCATCAATATTTATTTAAAGAGATTGCCAAAATGCATAGTCGTACGGAAAAAGAAATAAAACTAAACGGGCAAGAAGCCAAATTACATTATGAAACATTATCAAAGAGATGGGATGAAACAAAGTTATTTTATGAATCATTTGTTGATCAATGTGAACAAAGACTATATCTTTCTCCGTTTGAATTACAAGCAGTCACTTATTTTATTGAAGTAAGTCGTGCTATAGATTTCTCTAGAAAAAATTTAGAAGAATGGTCAGAGAAAATGGAAGAAAAGGAGAAAACAAGAATTGTCTTAAATCATGGCAAGATATCTGCCCATCACTTTTTATATGATGAGAATGGTTCAGGACGATTAACTAATTTTGAACAAGCAAAATATGGTGCACCAATTGATGATTTCCTTCTGTTTTTGAATCGAACAGCAAAAACCTTTCCAACTCAATGTGATGACTGTATAAACTGGTTTTATACGTACCAGAAGATCTATCCTTATACTGAGGCAGAAATGCAATTATTTTTAAGCTATTTGGCTTATCCGGACAAAATATGCCGTGTCATTAAGAGCTATGTACGTAAAGGTAAAAATCAATCTGAACAAGAAAGCAATAAACAATTAGTGAAAGCATATTGGCATTTTAAAAACATCGAATACTTTGTTATGAAGATTCATGAAATTGAAGAGAAAAAAAAATTGCAAGCAGAAACGGCTAGTAATTAGCAGAAACAAAAATCATGTCAGACCACTCTTTTAAGAGGTCTGACATTTCTTTTTAATAATGAAATGATCTTAATTGTTCTAGCGTGTATGAAGTGCTTGACGTCATTCTTATATCCAATCGTAACGAAAGGCAGCAGCAAGCACGATCAATAGAGCTAATAAAAGAACATCAAAAGATGTTGGAAAGAAAACTGTTCGAATTCCTTGAAAGATCGTTAATGGAATAATAATTTGAATACCGATCTCCCTAATTTGTCTTGCCCATGGCGGGAGTGTGTAGGGATTAAACCGCCGTTTCATGCACAACTCCTCCTCGTTATATGCCTTTACCTTAAAAAGTAAACCCCTCATGTAAATGACCTTTCAAAGCATATACACCTGAAAAAATCAATCTCTATGTTCATGATGGCGGGAATCTACTTATATCAAAATATGAAGAACAGACTTAAATGGTTCCTGTATAGAAAAAGAGAAAAATGGCGAAGATATTGACGAAAAAATGATTTTTTTAGTAATATAGAATAGGATCAATTACATACAACAATAAACATTGATTGGGAAGAGTACAATTGTTATCTCTTTACAGAGAGAGAAATCATTTTGCTGGAAGGTTTCTTACGCAGATACATTGGAATGTCGCCCATGAGTTGCTTCTTTGAATTGTTAGTAGGAGAAGCCGGTAAAGACCGTTATCATATTGAGAGCATAGACTAATACTATGTATGAGCATCTTATTTGCCCTTGGCTGATCAAAGAGCTTTTACATTTTTGTCTATGAAAAAAGGTGGTACCGCGAAAAATATTCTCCTTTCGTCCTTTTATTGGATGGAAGGAGTTTTTATTTTGTACATAAAAGTTTTGATTACAGTTTTTTTGAGGAGGAAACATGATGGGAAATAATGAACAACAACATGAATTACCAACAAAGTATGATCCACAATCAATTGAAAAAAACCGCTATTCGTTTTGGTTAGAAGGAAAGTACTTCGAGGCAACAGGTGATGAAAAAAAGCAGCCATACACAGTCGTCATTCCACCACCTAATGTTACAGGTAAGCTTCACTTAGGACATGCATGGGATACAACGTTGCAAGACATTGTGACACGTATGAAAAGAATGCAAGGTTTTGATGTATTATGGCTTCCAGGTATGGACCACGCAGGGATCGCAACTCAGGCAAAGGTTGAAGCAAAGCTACGTGAAGAAGGCAAATCACGCTATGACCTTGGCCGTGAAAAATTCGTTGAAGAAACATGGAAATGGAAAGAAGAATATGCAGGCCATATACGTGAACAATGGTCAAAAATCGGTCTTGGCTTAGACTACTCCCGTGAACGTTTTACACTTGATGAAGGCTTGTCAAAGGCTGTGCGTGAAGTATTTGTTACGTTATATAAGAAAGGCCTTATCTACCGTGGAGAATATATTATTAACTGGGATCCACAAACGAAAACAGCCCTTTCTGACATTGAGGTAATTTATAAAGATGTCCAAGGTGCATTCTACCATATGAACTATCCATTAGCAGATGGAACAGGTTCAATCGAAGTAGCAACAACACGTCCTGAAACAATGCTTGGTGATACCGCTGTTGCTGTACATCCAGAGGATGAGCGCTATAAGCATCTTATTGGGAAGAACGTTGTGTTGCCAATTGTTGGCCGTGAAATTCCGATCGTTGGTGATGACTACGTTGATATGGAATTTGGTTCGGGTGCGGTTAAAATTACACCAGCACATGATCCAAATGACTTTGAAGTTGGAAATCGTCATAATTTAGAACGGATTCTTGTCATGAATGAAGATGGCACGATGAATGCAAACGCGGGAATCTATAATGGATTAGACCGATTTGAATGCAGAAAGAAAATTGTGAAGGATCTGCAAGATCAAGGCGTTTTATTCAAAATTGAAGAGCATATGCATTCTGTTGGTCATAGTGAAAGAAGCGGTGCAGTTGTCGAGCCTTATCTTTCAACACAATGGTTTGTTAAAATGCAGCCATTAGCAGACGAAGCGATTAATCTTCAGCAGTCTGAAGGCAAAGTCAACTTTGTTCCTGATCGTTTTGAAAAAACGTATTTACGCTGGATGGAAAACATCCGTGACTGGTGTATCTCTCGTCAGCTTTGGTGGGGACATCGTATTCCTGCTTGGTACCATAAAGAAACTGGGGAAGTTTACGTTAATCAAGAGCCGCCAGCAGATATCGAAAACTGGGATCAAGACCATGATGTTTTAGATACATGGTTTAGTTCAGCTCTTTGGCCGTTCTCGACAATGGGCTGGCCTGATACAGAAGCAGCTGATTTTAAACGTTATTACCCGACAGATGTCCTTGTAACGGGCTATGATATTATTTTCTTCTGGGTATCAAGAATGATTTTCCAAGGACTTGAGTTTACTGGAAAACGCCCGTTTAAGGATGTCCTCATACATGGACTTGTCCGTGATGAACAAGGACGCAAGATGAGCAAATCACTTGGCAATGGTGTTGATCCAATGGATGTTATTGATCAATACGGTGCAGACTCGCTTCGTTACTTCTTATCAACTGGAAGCTCACCTGGACAGGATTTACGCTTCAGCTATGAAAAAGTTGAATCAACTTGGAACTTTGCCAATAAAATTTGGAATGCTTCGCGATTTGCATTAATGAATATGGACGGTTTAACGTATGAAGAAATTGATTTATCAGGTGAAAAATCTGTAGCGGATAAATGGATTTTAACGCGTTTAAATGAAACGATCGACAATGTAACAAAGCTTGCAGATAAATATGAATTTGGCGAAATCGGCCGACTTCTATACAACTTTATCTGGGATGATTTCTGTGATTGGTATATTGAAATGGCCAAGCTTCCGTTATATGGTGAAGATGAGGCAGCGAAAAAGACAACACGCTCAATTCTTGCTTATGTTCTTGATAATACAATGAGATTATTACATCCGTTTATGCCGTTTATTACAGAAGAAATTTGGCAATCACTTCCACATCAAGGTGAGTCAATTACAATAGCGGCTTGGCCAACTGTAAACAATGAGCTTACAGACAATAAAGCCGCAACAGAAATGAAATTGCTTGTTGAAGCCATTCGCGCCGTTCGTAATATTCGGGCAGAAGTAAATACGCCAATGAGTAAACAAATTGATATGCAAATAAAAGCAAAAGACGAGAATGTGCTAGCACAACTTGATAACAATCGTGCTTATATCGAGCGATTCTGTAATACTAGCTCCTTAACGATTAAAACGGATCTTTCATCACCTGAAAAATCCATGACGGCAGTTGTGACTGGTGCTGAAATCTTCTTACCTATCGAAGGCTTAATCAACATTGAGGAAGAAATTAAACGTCTTGAAAAAGAACGTGAAAAGCTTGATAAAGAAGTAGAGAGAGTTCAAAAGAAATTAGGAAATGAGGGCTTCTTAAAGAAGGCTCCTGAAAAGGTAATTGAGGAAGAAAAAGCAAAAGAAAAAGATTACATCGAAAAAAGAGACATTGTTTTAGCTAGAATTAAAGAACTAAAAGGATAAGATAAACTTTACTCGGGTGTGCATTTAAAGCTCACCCGAGTTTTTCAATACTCCTTGGGAGGGAATTTCATGTTTGAGCATTATAATGAAGCGATCGCCTGGATTCATGGCCGCTTGAAATTTGGAGTAAAGCCAGGCTTAAAAAGAATGGAATGGCTTTTAGAAGAATTACAACACCCGGAAAGAAACATACCAACGATTCATGTTGCAGGAACGAATGGGAAAGGCTCAACTGTTTCTTACATGCTGCACATGTTAACTGAAGCCGGCTATAAAGTTGGAACTTTCACTTCTCCATATATTGAAACATTTAATGAACGTATAAGTGTAAATGGTCATCCGATATCTGATCAAGAGATGCTAGAGTTAGTAAATGAAGTAAAGCCGTTAGTAGAAAAAATTGAGAGAACGGAGTTAGGCGGTCCAACTGAATTTGAAATTATCACCACAATGATGTTCCTCTATTTTGGAAAATATAACAAACCAGACTTTTTACTGCTTGAAACAGGATTAGGGGGAAGACTGGATTCTACGAATATTATCAAGCCAATTGTATCGATTATTACGAATGTTGGATATGATCATATGAATATTCTTGGTTCAACAATTACGGAGATTGCCGCTGAAAAGGCTGGGATTATTAAAGATCAAGTGCCGGTATTAACTGGGGTACAAGATCGAGAGGCATTAACCGTTATTCGGAACGCGGCAGATGAAAGAAGAGCACCACTATATGTATTAGATGAGGAATTAATGATTCTTGAAAGCACCTTAATAGATGGTAAGGAAGTATTCTCATTGGATACACCTTTTCAGCATCACGATCACCTATTGTTATCGATGAAAGGTGAACATCAAATTAAGAATGCTGCATTAGCAGTTGGAGCTATCGATTATTTAAAACAAATGAATAAAATAAAAATTAGCGAAATTCAAATATGTCACGGTCTTGATAAGACAAGTTGGAAAGGTAGATTTGAAAAAGTAAGCAGTAATCCTGAAGTTATTATTGACGGCGCTCATAATAAACAAGGGATTGAAAGTCTATTGGATACATTAAAAAGACATTATCCGAATAAAAATATTCACTTTCTATTTAGTGCATTAAAAGATAAAGATTACATTGAGATGATCGAACAATTGTCTAGTATTGCAACCTCAATTCATTTCACAACCTTCGACTTTCCAAGAGCGGCTTCAGCTAATGAACTATTTTCTGTGTGTAACTTACAAGAAAAATCTTACTCAGAGGATTGGCGGGACATCTTAAAAAAGCTTGTTGAAGATTTTAAAGACAGTAAGGAAGACTTACTTGTTGTAACAGGGTCATTGTATTTTATCTCAAGTATACGAGAAAGGTTCGTTAGATAATGTCATTACTTTTACGAAAAAAAGTTGATGGAATGAATTCCTACAACTTTTTTCTCGTTCAATTATTTTTCTTTATTAGTATCAGCTTTAAATATTGTCTCTATTGAAGGAGGAACATCTTTTTCATCTGGGAAAAAGGGGACATTACTTTGACAATTGTAAGTTACTCTCGTACCCCCATTACCATAAAATGAATAGGCGATGATTGAACGATAACAGTGCTGCCATTATTAATTGTACTGCTGGATTTCATGATTAAATTACCAGTTACATAGTTCATTCGTTTACCTGAATAAAGTATTTTTATATGTACATTTTAGATGTTGAGATTATCAACGACAATTTTAATACCATTATTTTGATTTCAGGAAAATACATATTTTTATTGAGTTGCAAAGGATCATTATTTGTTAAATAATGATCAATTACATAATACAAGTAATTTTATCAATTATGATTTCTATGTTCGACAATTTAAATCAAATTGGGTAATGATTTACAAAAACGTAACATATAAATGGTAGAATAGTCATGCTATAATAACATTGGTTTAGGACTATGACATTATAAAACTAGGGGAGAAGGAGATCGATTTTATATGTTGAAAAATCAACGTGGATTAACGCTGCTTGAGTTGCTAGCTGGTTTAAATGAACATGCTGCAGTACAACTAGTTAATACAACACAAGGTGCTACTTCTGTTACAGAGAAAAAATTAATAGAATATATTAAATAATGATGATGTTAATTATTTTATTATGTTTTTACGGCCTGCTCCTAGGATCTTTTTACAACGTAGTCGGTCTTCGAATCCCAAAAAATAAATCAATTGTCACACCTTGGTCTGCATGTTTGAGTTGTAACCATACATTAACAGCAGTTGAGCTAATTCCTGTTGTTTCTTTTCTATTACTAAGAGGAAAATGCCGCCATTGCGGGGCAAAGATCTCACCTTTGTATCCGTTTGTTGAGTTAATGACAGCGATCTTATTTATGATTTCTCCCATACTTGTTGGCTGGAATGTTGAATTGCTGATATCTTTGACATTAGTGTCATTATTTATGATAATCTTTGTATCTGATATTACTTATATGCTTATACCTGATCGAATCTTACTGTTCTTTTTTGGACTCTTCCTAATAGAGCGGATCATCTATCCTTTAGATCCATGGTACGATTCTATTATTGGTGGACTAGTTGTTTTTATCCTACTATTACTTATTGCCTATGTGAGCAAAGGTGGAATGGGTGGCGGAGATATTAAGCTATTTGGAGTTCTTGGCTTTGCGCTAGGGCTGAAGATTGTCCTTCTTGCTTTCTTTTTATCTACTCTTATTGGAACACTATTTGGGATGATAAGCATATTACTAGGCAAGCATAAAAAGCGAGAACCTATTCCATTTGGCCCATCTATTATGTTTGGAACTTTACTAGCTTATTATTTTGGGGATCAGCTCATTTTACTTTATCTTTCTTTCATTGGTTTTACTGCTGGAGGTTAGTATCATGCTTTTCTCATTTAATCGTAAAATTGAAGAAAGGATAATTCCTTAAGAAGGATGGCATCATTATTGATACGATTGAATAGCAAACAAACTTTCATTTACTGGTCCTCCTGAAATGACTCAAATAAATCAAGTAATTGAAACAATTGATTATCAAGTCCAGCTTTCTGCTTACTATTTTCCGACATTAACCGACTTAGAGGATGATTCTCCGACTATTGATACACCGCCTTCAAGTAAAAAACATAACCCGCTATTTCCTTTTATTAAAGAGGAGAATGACGAACAATCTTAGTATTTGACGAAAATTTTCAAGGACAAGACGACAAATGTCTTGTTCTTTTTCTATTCCTTTCTGATAGCATGGTAAGCAAAATGAGCGTACGTGTTTAAGCAGAGAAGGGTGGTAGGCACATGGACAAGCAAACGACAGACACGTTAAAAATAAAAATTAATGGCTTAGAACGCCCATTGACAAAAGAGAATGAGAACACTGAGGAAATTCCAATTACATCTTGGGATGAAAAGCTTAAAGCTGAAACTGAAGTGGCATCTGCTAAACAGCCAATAGAAAAAGAGGACGAATTTCCATGGCTGTTACCAGATGAAGAGGAGGAAATTTATTTAGAAGATCCGAAAGTAATCACACCGTCGAAGAAAAAGAAACAACTATCGAATCAAACGATTACTCCGTATCACTATCCGACTAAAAGCAATCGCAAGAAGTATGATGTAGCATTTCCTGTAAAAAGAATTATGACAATTCTATTGTTAGCGATTGGTGTTGGGATCATGTTCGGGTATATTGCGTTGAATTTTTTGTCAAATGACGATATGCCAACAGCAAGTACACCTAGTGAAGTGATCAATGAAAATCAAGCAAACATAGAAAATTCAGAAGGTGTTAATGATGAAAAGGAAACAGGTACAAATGCAGGAGTGAGCACGTCGTCTACAGCGACACTCCAATTATATGCTGTTCAAGGTGGAATTTTTTCCACAAAAGCGGGAGCTGAGACAGTCGCTTCTGATATAAAAGCAAAAGGATTTGCTTCAGCCGTGATGGAAATAGATGGTTCTTTCACTGTGTTTGCGGGCTTGGGCAAAGAGAAAGCTCAAACCAGTGCACTTAATGAACAATATAAACAAAAGGATTTCGCTGATTTTTGGGGAGGTAAACAACTTTCATCTCCCATTTCTACTAGCAGCTCTGCAGCACAATGGGCAAGTTCTATTCAAGAATTATCATCGTTATCCTCGTTAATAGCAAATGGAAATAGTGTTAGTGATGATGAGATAACCAAAGCAGAAAGTGCAATAAAAGAAATAAAAACAAGTGATGAAACGGAAAAGAAACTACTTGAAAAATTATTACTAGCTGCAGACAATGTAAAAAATAATCAAGGTTGGGAAGCGCAGCAAAAGTTGTTAGACGTAATGAGTGGAATAAGTAGTAAGTAAGAGACAGATTGCGGTCATTTTTCTCCATACTTTTTCAAAAAAGCGGGGAAAGATAATACGTATATCGGTCTTTTTTTTATTTATTCAGCTAAAAATGATTTTTAGTAAATTGTCCAATTTGCAATCGTTTGATACGATAAAGAGGTATCTTCTAATCTGAAACAAAGAAAGGATGGCTTTCATCATGAATTCACACCTCATATTAGCTTCAGCTTCTCCCCGCAGAAAAGAACTTTTGGAACTGCTTCAAATTCCTTTTGAGGTAATTGTGAGTGCAATCGAAGAACACGTTGATGACCAGCTTCACCCAGCAGATATGGTTCAATCGTTAGCCTATCAAAAAGCGGAAAGTGTAGCGAAATCAAATCAAGGTTCATATGTAATTGGTTCAGATACATTAGTTGTCTTTAAAGGTCGTATGTTAGGAAAGCCTAAAGATGAAAATGAAGCAATGCAAATGCTCCAAATGTTATCTAACCAAACACATGAAGTGTACACGGGTGTATCGATTATTCATGGAGAACATATTCGTACCTTTTATGAAATGACGAGTGTAACGTTTTTTCCTCTCTCAGAAAAGGAAATCAAAGATTATATCGCGACAGGTGAACCGCTGGACAAAGCCGGATCTTATGGGATTCAAGGGTACGGTTCTTTATTTGTTAAAAAAATTCATGGCGATTACTATGCGGTTGTAGGGCTTCCGGTAGCAAAAACAAATCGAGAGTTGTTAATGATGGGGTTTAAACGCTCGTAAAAATGGTAAATTCAAAAAGGTGCAAATTAATTGTTTTCAGTAGACAGTGCCGTTTTCAGTGGATAAAACGGCAAAGAAAGTTCATGATATAAATACACGTAAACAAAATGACAAACTGAGCAGAAAGGGAAGCGGAGGAGGATTTATGGATCTAACAACGTTTAAAATCCGCGATTTCCCAGAAGATGAGCGTCCGAGAGAACGCTTATTAAATGAAGGTCCTGATAAATTATCAAATCAAGAGCTTTTAGCAATATTGTTAAGAACAGGGACGAAAAAAGTATCGGTTTTAGAGCTCTCTCAAAAATTGTTAAAACATTTTGAAGGATTAAGAATGTTAAAGAGTGCATCTGTAGAGGAGATAACTACGATCTCAGGAATAGGAAAAGCAAAGGCCGTACAAATTTTAGCGGCACTTGAGCTGGGCAGAAGGATAAATCGCCTAACATATGATGATCGTTATGTTATTCGCTCTCCACAGGATGGAGCAAACTATGTAATGGAGGAAATGCGCTTTTTAAGTCAGGAACATTTTGTTTGCTTATATTTAAACACAAAAAATCAAGTGCTGCATAAACAAACAGTGTTCATAGGTAGTCTAAATGCCTCAATTGTTCACCCTCGCGAAGTTTTTAAAGAAGCATTTAAACGCTCTGCGGCATCTCTCATTTGTATCCATAATCACCCTTCAGGTGACCCAACACCAAGCAGAGAGGACATTGAAGTAACGAAACGACTTATTGAATGTGGTAAGGTATTAGGAATAGAACTTTTGGATCATCTCATTATTGGTGAACAAAAATTTGTGAGCTTAAAAGAAAAAGGCTACGTGTAATACTTTTTTTTTTGTGTAATTACGATATAATATGGTTTATGGGTTTTTTTAGTTTTATAAAAACTCTGTAGTATTAAGGAAAGATGAAGAAGCGAGTTTCGGATAACTAACCTCATTGATGCACAATCAAGATCAGTTCATAACTGAAAGTAGTCTAATCCTCAAAAAAAAGAAAGTTGTATTCTGTCAATTTTCCTAAAATAGTTAAAAAATCATATAATTTGTTTCAGAAAGGAAGATACACCTAATGTTCGGTATTGGTACAAGAGACCTTGGAATAGATTTAGGTACTGCAAACACACTCGTATTTGTTAAAGGAAAAGGAATCGTTGTCGGAGAACCATCTGTTGTTGCAATGCAAACAGATACAAAACAAATCGTTGCTGTTGGCAATGATGCAAAAAACATGATTGGTCGTACACCAGGAAATGTTGTTGCACTTCGTCCGATGAAGGATGGAGTTATTGCTGATTATGAAACAACTGCCACTATGATGAAGTACTATATTAATCAAGCAACAAAAACAAATGGCGTATTTTCACGAAAGCCTAATGTCATGGTATGTGTTCCTTCAGGTATTACAGCTGTTGAGGAACGCGCTGTTATTGATGCAACTAGACAGGCTGGTGCAAAAGAGGCTTATACAATCGAAGAGCCATTTGCAGCAGCAATTGGTGCTAATTTGCCTGTTTGGGAACCAACAGGAAGCATGGTTGTTGATATCGGTGGTGGAACAACTGAAGTTGCGATTATCTCGCTAGGCGGTATTGTAACAAGTCAATCAATCCGTGTTGCAGGTGACGAAATGGATGAGGCGATTATTACATATATTAGAAAGACGTATAATTTAATGATCGGTGATCGTACTGCTGAAGCTATTAAGGTAGAAATTGGTTCAGCGGGTTTTCCAGAGGGTGTCGAAAATATGGAGATTAGAGGACGTGACCTTTTAACAGGTCTACCAAAAACGATCGAAATTACAGCAGCAGAAATTGCTGAGGCATTAAAAGATACAGTATACACAATTGTTGACACTGTTAAAAATACGTTAGAAAAAACACCGCCAGAGCTTGCTGCAGATATTATGGATCGCGGGATCGTTTTAACAGGCGGTGGTGCTTTGCTGCGTAACTTGGATAAAGTTATTGGGGAAGAAACAAATATGCCGGTGTTAATTGCTGAAGATCCCCTAGATTGTGTAGCAATTGGAACAGGTAAAGCACTAGAGCATATTCATTTATTTAAGAATAAAGCAAGATAATCGATCGTTGATTATAGTCTTTGGTGAAAATCAAAGGCGGGGATTGAAACGGAAATATTAGTTAAGAGGTGTTCATCATGCCACAGTTTTTCCTAAATAAACGCCTTATCTTGTTGCTAGTTAGTATCATTCTTTTAGTGGCATTGATTGGTTTTTCCTTAAAGGAAGATCGTAAATTAACTTGGCCTGAGCAATTTCTGCAGGATTCTGTAGGAGTTTTTCAAACGATATTTCATAAACCGGCACAATATGTTTCAGGTTTTTTTGAGAATGTAAATGATCTAAGAAAAACATATGAAGAGAATGAGTTACTAAAAAGTAGACTTGATGAATATATGCAGCTTGAAGCAGATCTTCAAGAGTATAAAGTAGAAAATGATCAATTAAAAGCCGAGTTGGGTAAGGTTGCTGATTTAAGAGTGTATGATCCTATATATTCAGCAGTAATAGGTCGTAATCCCGATAGATGGTATGATTATCTTTCAATTGATAAAGGTGCACAAGATGGTGTAGAACATGACATGGCTGTCGTGACGGCTCAAGGACTTGTTGGAAAGGTGAAAACTGTATCACAATTCACATCAACCGTACAATTATTAAGTGCAACTGATATTGAAAATCGTATTTCAGCAGAAGTTTTACCAGCTGAAAATAATGAGAAAGATGAAGATACAAAGACAACTGGTGAAAAGGTTACTGGGTTAATTGAGGGATATGACGAGGAGAAAGGTGCGCTCATGCTTCGCCGAATAGAGTCGGACGTTACACTCGTAGAAGGTCAAAAAGTTATTACCGCAGGAACTGGCGGAGTTTTCCCTGGTGGAATCCTCATTGGTGAAATCATAGAAATAGAACCTGATTCATATGGTTTAGAGCAAATGGCCTATGTTAAACCTTCTGCTAACTTTTATGATATCGACCGAGTTTGGGTAGCAGATCGTGCGGCTAAATATGAGGATCCTGTATCAGTGATTAACGAGGAAGAGGAGGAAGAATCGTGAGACGTTTCATTCTCCCTTTTCTTGTCCTGTTTATATTTATCAGTGAAAGTATTTTCGTTGATCTTGTCCATCTGCCATTTGCGTCAGAAAATCAATTATATATCCCCAGGTTCGTTTTAATCATCGTTATCTTTATAACAGTATTTATGAACCGAACACAAGGAATGTTATTTGGGGTTGTGTTTGGATTATTACATGATATTGTCTATATTGAAGTGATCGGGATTTATCTATTAGTATATGCGTTTCTAGCTTATTTGATTTCAAAAGCAATGAAGGTTTTACATAATAATGTCTTTATGACGCTGTTTTTAACGATTTTAGCGATTACTTTGCTTGAATATTATGTATATGGAATAAATTATTTAATTGGAACAACAAAGATGCCTTTATATCATTTTACAACATTAAGACTGCTGCCAACCCTTGCCTTAAATTCTATTTTTGCAATTCTATTCATTTATCCTGTGAAAAGATTTTTAGAGAAAATAAAAGTGGAAGAATTAGATAGTTAATTTGACATAATAAAAGATGCAATAAAAAGCTTATTTTATTCTTAAATAAAAAAGGGATTTTGAGCATTTCTGTCGAATAGTAAAGTCGTTGAGGTGAACGTTATGAAAGTTCAAAAACAACAATTTGTTACGATAAAAGGCACAAAAGATGGCTTAACGTTACATCTCGATGATTCATGTTCATTTGATCAATTGCTTCATGAACTCGAGGAAATGCTGTCTTTAAAACAATATGTTCATGGGTCAGGCCCAGTTATTGGTGTTAATGTGAAAGTTGGAAACCGTTTCGTAAATAAGAATCAAAGAGAAAAACTAGAATCGGCGATAAAACAAAAACGTAATCTCATTGTTGAAACAATTGAAAGCAATGTAATGACAAAGGATGAAGCGCTAAGACTTAAAAGAGAAACAGAAGTTGTATCGGTTGCTAAAATCGTACGCTCTGGTCAAGTGTTACAAGTCAAAGGCGATTTACTCCTTATTGGTGATGTAAATCCAGGAGGTACTGTTATTGCTGGAGGTAATATATTTATTCTAGGTGCATTAAAAGGGATCGCACATGCTGGTATAGATGGAAATAAACAAGCCGTTATAGCAGCCTCGTTATTGAAACCAGCACAACTTCGAATAAGTGAAATCATAAACAGAGCACCTGATTTCATACAAACAGAAGGCAGCGATATGGAATGTGCATTTTTAAATGAAAATGATGAAATGATGATTGAGCGATTACAGCAACTTACTCATTTACGACCTAATTTAACAAGGTTTGAAGGGGGAATCTAACTTATGGGTGAAGCGATTGTCGTTACCTCAGGAAAAGGTGGAGTTGGTAAAACAACGACATCAGCAAATTTAGGGACAGCTTTAGCTATTCTAGGCAAACGTGTTTGCTTAGTTGATACAGACATCGGTCTTCGAAACCTAGATGTTGTAATGGGATTAGAAAATCGGATTATTTATGATCTTGTTGACGTTGTAGAAGGACGTTGTAAAATTCATCAAGCGCTTGTCAAAGATAAACGATTTGAGGATTTATTATATTTGCTGCCTGCTGCTCAAACAAGTGATAAAACGGCAGTAAAGCCTGAGCAAATGAAAAAGCTCATTGATGAATTAAAACAAGATTATGATTATATTGTAATTGATTGTCCTGCAGGTATTGAACAAGGCTATAAAAATGCTGTGGCAGGTGCTGATAAAGCGCTAGTTGTTACAACTCCTGAAATTTCAGCAGTACGAGATGCAGACCGCATCATCGGTTTGCTAGAGAAGGAAGAAATTGAGCCGCCGAAATTAATTATTAATCGAATTCGCAATCATCTTGTTAAAAATGGGGACATGCTTGACGTTGATGAAATTGTCACACATCTTTCCATCGATTTAATAGGAATTGTAGCGGACGATGACGATGTCATTAAAGCATCAAACAATGGTGAGCCAATTGCCATGAATCCAGATAATCGTGCAGCAATTGCTTATCGAAATATTGCCCGCCGTATTCTAGGTGAATCTGTTCCATTGCAATCATTAGATGAGCAGAACAAGGGTGTTTTATCTAAATTAAAAAAATTCTTTGGTGTTCGAGTTTAAAAACCATCATAATAGATTTATAGAATAAGAAAGATTAGTGAATGGAACATCACTAATCTTTTTTTGTTTTATTTTTCATTCATTAAGATATAGAAACTTCTACCTGATCTGCAATAAAATTTGATCATATCCTCTCCGGACAAGGCATAAACTTGTACAAATTGACTAAAAGGATTGATGGGGATGAGTCATCGCGCGGATGAAGTGAGAAAACGAATTGCAAAAAGAAAACGTGACAGAGGGTTGCCGAATGAAAATGAATTGTCTAAGCAAACATCATTATTTATGAATGATGAAGAAAAATTTGGCGTTTATTCCCCTCCAACGTATGAAGCTGGTCCTGGTAATGGTAATGGTAATGGTGGACACCCGCTTTTTAGTACAGAAGTATTTATTTTTAAATTACTATTATCAGCAGTTATCGTTTTAGTTACTGCAATTGCCTTTAAAAATGGTTCGCCTTTATTTAAAGAAGTAAGATCTGCTATTTCATATACCTTTGAAGAGGAGTTTCAATTTGCAGCAGTTTCAACATGGTATCGCGATAAGTTTGGTGAGCCACTTGCATTGTTTGAACCTAAAAATGAACAAAGTAGTGAATCGGGAAGTGAGACACAATCTGCACAGCTATCTGTTCCAGCCTCAGGCAAAGTACTCGAATCATTTGAGGATAATGGTCAAGGAATAATGGTTGAAACTGATTTACCATCTGTGGAAGCGATGAATGAAGGAATTATTATTGAAGCCGGAGAAAAAGCTGATACTGGTCTTACCATTGTTCTGCAGCATGCTGATGGGACAAAATCATGGTATGGGAATTTAGATAAGGTCGATGTTGCCCTCTATGATTTTGTTGAAAAAGGAAAAGAGTTAGGGAAAATCAAACTAAGCGAAAATCAGAAGGGTACTTATTATTTTGCCATTAAAAAGGGTGATGATTTTATCGACCCAAATCAGGTGATACAATTTGAATAATTACTTATCACTTTTACAAAAAATCCATATCCATCCATTATTATGGGTCATGATAGGAATTAGCGTGCTGACAGCGAACTTTAAGACGTTATTTTTGTTGATGCTGATCGTATTTATACATGAAATGGGCCATGCAATAAGTGCTCATTTTTTTTCTTGGAGAATTAAAACAGTCATGCTTCTTCCTTTTGGAGGTGTGGCTGAGGTTGACGAACATGGAAATCGATCATTGAAACAAGAATTCATTGTAGTGTTATCAGGTCCCATTCAGCATTTATGGCTTCAAGGTACAGCACATTTACTTTTTGTAACAAATGTCGTTAATGTTGATGATTATCACTTGTTTACGTTCTACAATGTATCCATTTTACTATTCAATTTACTGCCTGTTTGGCCTTTGGATGGTGGTAAGTTATTATTTATCCTTTTCTCAAATTATTTGCCATTTAAAAAAGCACATTTCTATATGATTGTGTCATCTATATGTTTCTTATTCCTTTATGTACTAGTGATTTTAATTTTTTCGTCAAATTTTCTTAACATGTGGATTATAACAACATTTCTTATTTATAGCTTATATCATGAATACAAGAATAGAATGTATGGCACTTTACGATTTTTAATGGAGCGTTACTATGGTAAGCAAGATACGATAAATCAGTTAAAACCAATTGTTGTTGATGAATCTGAGCTTATTTATCATGTACTGCTTCAATTTCAAAGAGGCTGTAAGCATTTAATCGTGATTGAACGAAACGGTACAAAAATATCAGAAATGGATGAAAATGAACTGCTTCATGCGTTTTTTGCCAACAAGCTTACTGATTCAAAAATCGGTGACTTAGTATATGCTTATTAAAGTACACATTCATCAATTTAATGGTTTATTTCTTCTGTGGTATAGTAATCAAAGGGAAAATGAAAAACGTGTAAAAATGGATCCCTTTTTGCCATAGAAAGAAGGTAAATGTAGTGAGAAAGCTGATCATAAATGAAAAAACGAAAGAAATTCGCTGTGCGGTTACTGAACAAAACCAACTTACTGAAATTCATCAAACATATTCATTTGAGAATGAAATAGTTGGGAATATCTATATTGGTCGTGTAACAAAGGTTCTACCTGGCATGCAGGCTGCTTTTGTTGATTTAGGATTAAAGCACAATGGCTATTTACATCGCAATGATTTAATCACATTTCAACAAAAAGGAAATACAAGCTCACAGACATCCATATCACAATACGTACGTGAAGGTGAGCAGCTTCTTGTTCAGGTAGTGAAAGAGGGATCTGACCAAAAGGGCCCGAAGCTCACGACCAATATCGAATTTAGTGGAAAGCTATTGGTTTACATGCCGTATGGTGATTATGTCGCTGTTTCTAAAAAGGTATCAAATGAAAACGAGAGAAATAGATTATTATATATTGCACAAGAGCTCTGCGAAGGAAATGAGGGGCTTCTTTTTCGTACTGAATGCTATGAAAAATCAGCAGAAGAAATAAAGAGTGAATATATCAATCTAAAGAAACAGTTTCAGGACTTGCAAAAATCGACTCACAAAAAACCAATATGTGTATTTGAAGCAAGAACTTTTGTTGATCGAATAGTAAATGAACTTGCCATTCAAACGGATGATACAATAATAAGTGATCAAATAGAGAGTGTTAAAAAATTAAAGAAGCAATTTCCAAGCTCAACGGTTCTTTACCATGATAAGAAAGAATCAATTTTTTCCGCTTACAAAATTGATCAAGAAATTGACAAGCTTTTAAAACAGATTGTTTGGTTGAAAAATGGCGCCTATATTATTATCGAACGAACAGAGGCAATGACGATTATTGACGTTAATACTGGAAAATTTTCCGGGAAATTATCGATGCGTGACACCGTTCTAAAAACGAATCAATTAGCAGCGATCGAGATAGCAAAACAAATCCGCCTAAGAAATATAAGCGGGATCATCTTAATTGATTTTATTGATATGAAGCATAAGGAAGACAAGTCTTCAATTGTTGAAACTGTTAAACATGAGATGAAGAAGGATCGAATCCAGCATAAAGTACTTGGTTTTACTGAACTAAATATTTTACAAATAACGCGTAAGAAGGTTCGCAGACCGTTAGAGGAAAGTTTAACTGATCACTGTCCAACATGTAATGGAACAGGACGAATTCCATCTTTAGAGGCGGTTGCATATAAGTTAGAAAGAGAGCTCTGGGAGCATCAATTTATGGATGAAGAGGCAATTTGGGTTGAAGCAACAACAGATGTTATTAGGTTAATAAAAGGTGAAAATGAGGAACATTTAAAACAGCTTGAAGAAGCTTTAAAATATAAAGTGATCTGTACGACAATATCTAGTATAATACCCACATATCAAATAAAGCAGATAGGTGATTTAGCTTCTATTAGGGATAGAATAAAGGAGATTTAAAAGTCCAATAATCGCCTACATCTAATAACAATCCAAAAGGATGAGGTAAGCCAGTTTGTCCCAGAGCAGTATAAGCCACAGCATGTGGTTTTTTTTAATACTCTCTCTAAGTTAACATAAAAATATGTTGCATATTTTAAAGGTTTTTGATATTATGGTTAATGTTATGATTTGTAGCGCACCCGTGCTACAACCGCTCAAAATTAGGTAAAAGTAATGTTAGTACATATGCTGCATTCACCTGATTATGGCGAGTCTGAGTTTATAGGAGGTGCAAGGAATGTACGCAATTATTGAAACTGGTGGAAAGCAAATTAAAGTTGAAGAAGGTCAAGTTATCTATATTGAGAAGCTTGGTACTGAACAAGGTGAAACTGTTACGTTTGACAAAGTTTTATTTGTAGGTGGAGACAACGTTAAAGTTGGTAGCCCAACTGTTGACGGAGCGACTGTAACTGGTAAAGTTGAAAAACACGGTCGTCAAAAGAAAATCACTGTCTTCAAATATAAAGCTAAGAAAAACTACCGCAAAAAACAAGGTCACCGTCAGCCATACACTAAAGTTGTGATTGACACAATCAACGCGTAAGGCTATTTGAAATGATAAATGCGAAAATTTATCGTTCGAATGAGGGACTTATAACATCGTTCATATTATCTGGACATGCCGAGTTTGATGAACACGGAAAAGATATTGTTTGCGCTGGAGCTTCAGCTGTTACTTTTGGTGCAGTTAATGCAGTACTGTCTCTAACAAAAATTGAACCACAAATTGAGCAAGGTGGAGATGGCGGCTATTTACATGTTAAATTGCCGGTTGATCTCGACAAATCAACAAGTGATAAAGTTCAGCTTTTGCTTGAGGGTATGCTAGTTTCACTTCAAACAATTGAAAGAGATTATGGACAATATATTTCTGTAAAGATAATGAATTAAACAGGAGGTGAACTTCATGTTAAGATTAGATCTTCAGTTCTTCGCATCTAAGAAGGGGGTAGGTTCGACTAAAAATGGTCGTGACTCTCAGGCAAAACGTCTTGGTGCAAAGCGTGCAGATGGACAATTGGTGTCTGGTGGTTCAATTCTTTACCGTCAACGCGGTACAAAAATTTACCCAGGTGAAAACGTTGGCCGTGGCGGTGATGACACACTATTCGCAAAAGTTGATGGTGTTGTTAAGTTCGAACGTTTCGGACGTGACCGTAAAAAAGTTAGCGTATATCCAGTAGCACAAGAAGCATAAGTTCGTTTGAAAACTCTAACCTAACTTAGGTTAGAGTTTTTTTATTTCAGCTCTTTTCTAAAAGATTGTTGTTTTTATATAAGGTCCTGGAACAAAATTATTTAGGTTGATTGGAGCGTAAGGTGCGAGACTCCTGTGGGAGTATCGGGACAGGTGAGATCCTACAGGCACTAGCGCCGAGTAGGCTCAACGCCCGCCCCATGGTCATCGAGCAACACTCGTTCCAATCAACCATTCCCAATACTTGTTATATAGCAACAAAGTTTGCGAAAACAGCCTTTATTTTAAATCTGAATAACGGGAAGTACGACTTTGCAACAAGAAGAAAATAAAAGGGTATATGTGGAGCTAATGGCTAAGAAAAGCCAAATTACGTTTCACAATAATCTTGTCTTAAAATTGTGCTTCAACATATCGCTCCAATACTTCCCCTAAAAGCCTATTGGATATGTCCAAGTAAAAAGTGTACTAAGTATTAGGAACTACACGATTTATATCCTCTCTAGGTTATAAAACAAGCATGAATAAGCGGCAGCTGCTTTAATCATCATTCTTCTGTTTAGAAATAATCGATTGATCTGACCATTTGCCCTTATGTTACAAAACAATGTTTGTTATAATTCTTATTACAGTCAAATTAGTATAACTCCTTGATGAAATGAGTATTGAATAAATAGGAGAAAAAGTTATGAATAATAATCAAAATAAATGGAATATTGTCGATTTATTAAGCCATTCACGTCATGATTGGATGAACAAATTACAATTGATTAAGGGTAACCTTTCTATGGAAAAATACGATCGGGTTAACGATATTATTGAAGAAATTATCATAGAGTCACAACAAGAATCAAAGCTGTGTAATTTAAAAATGCCAAATTTCGCCAGTCTCCTCTTAACATTTAATTGGAGTAGCCATCATTTTGTATTAGATTACGAAATTTTAGGTCAAATACTTTCTTTAGAAGCATATGACACTATCATAACGCAATGGAGTAAGAGCTTTTTTAATATTCTAGATAAGTCAGTTGATTTAAGTAGTGAAAATCATGTTAGCATTACAATTGAAATCGGTTCAGATAAAGAAGGAATTCGTTTCTTTTTTGATTTTAATGGCATAATAAAAGATATAGAACAAATCACAGATTGGTTACAGGCTGTTGAACAATCTCAAATTAAATTGAACGAATTTCATGTAGATACATATGAATTAACGGCGGTTATTTCACTTGGTATTTAGAACGGAGGAAGACAAATGTTTGTCGATCAGGTCAAGATATATGTAAAAGGCGGCGACGGAGGTAACGGAATGGTTGCCTTCCGTCGCGAGAAATATGTGCCAAAGGGGGGACCTGCTGGCGGTGATGGCGGAAATGGTGCTGACGTTATATTCGAAGTAGAAGAAGGGCTAAGAACGTTAATGGATTTTCGCTATAAGCGTCATTTTAAGGCACCACGCGGCGAGCATGGCATGTCAAAAAATCAGCATGGTAAAAATGCTCAACCAATGATTGTAAAGGTTCCACCAGGAACAGTTGTATCAGATGAAGAAACAGGCCAGGTTATCGCAGATCTAACTGAACATGGACAACAAGCGGTCATTGCTAAAGGCGGTCGCGGCGGTCGCGGGAACTCAAGATTTGCAACACCAGCCAATCCCGCTCCAGAACTTTCGGAAAATGGGGAACCTGGAATTGAACGAAATGTTATTTTAGAATTAAAGGTACTAGCAGATGTCGGATTAGTTGGATTTCCAAGCGTAGGAAAATCAACATTATTATCAGTCGTTTCCTCTGCGAAACCAAAAATTGCTGAATATCACTTTACAACACTTGTTCCTAATTTAGGTATGGTTGAAACAGAAGATGGCAGAAGTTTTGTCATGGCAGATCTGCCTGGATTAATTGAAGGTGCACACCAGGGTGTGGGATTAGGCCATCAATTCCTGAGACATATTGAACGTACACGTGTTATCGTACATGTTATTGATATGTCAGGTCTAGAAGGAAGAGATCCTCATGAAGATTATCAAACGATTAATGCCGAATTAAAGGAATATAATTTACGTTTAACTGAAAGACCGCAAATTATCGTTGCAAATAAAATGGACATGCCAGACTCAGAAAATAATTTGGCTGAGTTTAAGAAAAAGCTAGAAGATGATGTGAAAATCTTCCCTATCTCTGCGATTACGCGAGAAGGCGTTCGTGAGCTGTTATTTGAAATTGCCGATGCGATCGAACGTACACCAGAATTCCCATTATTCGAAGAAGAGCCTGCTGAACATAGAGTAATGTATGAATTTAAGAAGGAAGAACCAAACTTTGCCATTACACGTGATAGTGAAGGATCATATGTACTGACTGGTGAAAAAATTGAGAAACTCTTTAAAATGACAGATTTCTCACGTGAAGAGTCTGTAAGACGTTTCGCTAGACAACTTCGTGGACTTGGCGTGGATGAAGCTTTACGTGAAAGAGGCGCCAAAGACGGAGATATTGTTAAATTACTTGAATATGAATTTGAGTTTGTTGAATAGGATAGAGCCTATTTATCAGATATTTACTCAACACATACAGGAGAGCTATTATGAGCTCTCTTTTTTAAGTCAAAGAAATATTTCTTCAATTTCTATTTTCTTGAGAAAAAAGAAGAAATTTAGCTAATATTGTGATAAATTATCTACATTAAGATAAAATGTTGGGAGGGAGACTATGAAAGATGAAACGTTTTATTTAGTACGCGAAGACATTTTACCAGAAGCAATGAAAAAAACGCTTGAAGTGAAAAAGCTCATTGAGAGAGGGAAAGTTGATTCTGTTGCTGAAGCTGTTCAACGTGTCGATCTTAGCCGCAGTGCGTTTTATAAATATCGTGATGCTGTGTTTCCATTTCATACAGTTGTGAAAGAAAAGCTTATAACGCTGTTTTTCCATCTTGAAGATCGTAGTGGAACATTGTCACAGTTATTATCAGTTGTAGCGAATGCTGGCTGTAATGTCTTAACAATTCATCAAACCATTCCAATTCAAGGCCGAGCAAATGTCACACTCTCCCTTAATACAAATGGAATGACAGAGGATATAAATCGATTAATGGTGAAATTAAGAAGAATGGAATTTGTCGACAAAGTAGAAATACTAGGTCAAGGAGCATAAGGAGTTGAAATTGGTTGGCAATAAGGATAGGATTTTTAGGGCCGAGAGCAACATTTACCCATTTAGCTGTTCAAGCATTTTTTGGAGAGGAAGTAGAACAAGTTGCATATAAGACCATTCCTCAATGTATAGATGCGGTAGCGGCTGGGGAGATTGATTTTGCTGTCGTACCGACAGAAAATGCCCTAGAGGGTTCGGTTAATTTAACATTTGATTACTTAATACACGAACAACCATTATACATAGTTGGAGAAATTGTTTCACCAATCGAACAACATTTAATGGTGCATCCTTCAAGAAAAAATGAATGGGAAAACATTACTCGCGTATATTCACATTCACATGCGATTGCACAATGTCATAAATTTTTGCATCACAAATTTAATGGAGTGCCATATGATTATGCAAGTTCAACAGGAGCTGCCGCACAATATGTTAGTCAGCACCCAGAAGAACCTGTAGCTGCAATTGCAAATGCACTTGCGGCAAAGGAATATGGACTAGAAATTGTCATGACAAATATTCATGATTATCATTATAATCATACACGATTTGCCATTCTACATCCTGCAAATCAACTTGAATATAAGAGTCCGAATCTAAAACCAGATAAAGGTAAGACAACATTGATGATTACGTTGCCATCTGATGATCAATCAGGTGCACTCCATCAAGTTTTATCAGCATTTACATGGCGTAAGCTGAACATGTCTAAAATTGAGTCAAGACCAATGAAAACTGGATTAGGAAATTACTTTTTTATTATTGATATTGATATGCTCCTCGATAATGTACTCATACCAGGTGCAAAAGCTGAGCTCGAAGCCTTGGGATGTACCGTTAAGCTATTAGGATCATATGAAGCATATTCAATTAAACAAAACAAAGAAAAAGAAAGTTAAACACGTAACCTTATTTATTAGGCTCTTTTATAAGAGGTTGTTGTTTTTAAAACGAAAACTAATTTAGGTTGATTAGAGCGAAAGTGCGAGACTCCTGCGGGAGTAGCGGGACAGGTGAGACTCATGCAGGCGTTTACGCCGAGGAGGCTCACCGCCCGCCCCGCGGTCATCGTGCATCTCTCGCTGCAATCAACCACACCGCACTACTTGGTAAATAGCAACAAAGTTTGCGAAAACAGCCAATTATTAAAAGCAAGTGACATTGCCACCGAATGTCACTTGCTTTTTGTATTTATACGTCTATTCCTGCATTAAAAACCCAGCTTTTTTGAGTTCCTCACACGCTCGGTCTAATTTTTCTAGTGAATCAGCTTGTAATGTATGCAGATGGAGCCCGTTTGTAAGCTGTGATAAATATGCGGCGCTATTGTTTTCAATCTTTTTTACGAATTCTTTTACATCATTTCGATTACCTACCATAATTGAAGCAGTTAATTCACCATAAACCTGGTGCTCTACGATGACATCCTTAACAATAACACCATGATCAACAATCATAGTTAATTCTTCAATTGCTTGTTCTGGAGCATGGTTACAGGCAATAATCCGTTCGATGATTTTATTCTGGCTATCTGACTCTTTTAAAAATACATATCCTTGACTTGTGGCGATGATTGGATAATTTTTAGCTTTGAGTAGAGAGATGTCTTGGACAATGACCTGCCTGCTAACATTTGTCCGATTTGCGAGATCGCCTCCTGTAATTGGTTTGTCTGCTTCCGATAGTAACTCTAATAAAAGAGTTCTGCGGTCTTCTCCAGATAATTTTTCATGGTTCAATGCAATCCTCCCTTTCTTCTTATCTTATTTTTATTTTTGCTTAAGAATATCAAAATCTTTTTTTCTGGTGCGCTTATTTTTTAAAGTTGTCCACAATGTTAAAAAGAACGTGTAAAAATGATTTCAATTGCTCCTCGGTTGTATCGGTTCCTATTGATATTCTAATATATTGTTTTGCTTTATGCTCATCAAACCCTAAAGCTAAAAGCGAGCGTGACGGTGCTTGCATGCCAACTTGACATGCGCTGCCGGTTGATATGGCAAAACCAAAACGATTGCATTCTAACATAATATATTGACCTTCTATACCATCTACTAACAATGGGAGGATATTAGGTAGAAAAGGATCCATACTTTCGTTTACTAACAATATTTTATCTTGATAGGGCTTTAGGAAGTCAATAAATTTGCTTCTTAAGCCTAAATAATATTCCGTATTGTTTTCCATTGCTGCTGAAATATCTTTCGCTGCTGTAGCAAATGCAGCTACTGCTGGAACATCTACTGTACCAGGCCGAAAACCTGATTCATGTGTCGTCCCAGGAATAACAGGCTGCCAATATACAGATGGGTGAATGTATGCAGCTCCAATACCTTTAGGTCCATAAATTTTATGGCTTGAAAAAGAAATAGAATCAAGTTGAGCCTTTTCAATATTTATTGGTAGCTTTCCGAATGTTTGAACACAATCACTGTGGAATAATACGCCATGAACTTTCAATAAAGGTCCAATTTTTTCAATTTGATGTACAGTTCCAATCTCAGAGTTCCCGTGCTGAATGGATACTAAACCAGTATTAGCCCGCAAGGCGTTTTTTACGATTTCCTCAGTGATCTGACCTTTATGATTCGGTTCTAAAAAGCTAACCTCATATCCCTCTGTCGAAAGCTTTTTAAAAAATGTATAAAGAGATGAATGTTCAATACTCGATGTTATAAGATGGTTTTTTTCTGGATGTAACCCTTTTAAGAGTGACTGGATGGCTAAAATGTTAGCCTCACTGCCACCACTTGTAAAATAAAGTCCTTTCTCATTTCCGCCTATAATGGATGAAATAAGTTTTCTTGAAGCTTGTAAAGTTCGAGCGGCTACATCCCCGATATCATGCAAGCTATTGCTATTTCCAAAAGCATGTTTAGCAGCTTTAGCATATATTTCTAAAGAGTTGTCACTTATTGGAGTTGTTGCTGCGTAATCAAGATAGATCAATGAATTCACCTCTGTTTTTCTCTTAATCTAAAAAATTGTAATGAAAAAACTCTTGTCATTATTTTAATAATATGTAAATATAGGTGTCAAGACACGTGTAAATTACAGAAGGGGGTTATACATTGCCACAAACAGATGTCATTATAATTGGAAGTGGAATTGCAGCCCTTTCTGCTGCTTACCATATGCGAGATAAACACGTCACAATGATTACGAAATCCTCCTGGTTAACAAGTAATTCAATGCTTGCACAAGGTGGTATTGCAGCAGCGGTTCATAAAAAAGATTCATGGAAAAATCATTATGAAGACACAATAGTCGCAGGTTGTTACCACAATGATAATAAAAACGTTGAATATCTCGTACAAGACGGTCCATTAGAAATTTTTGATTGGTGTCAAAAAGGAATGATCTTTGATTGTGACAAAAATGGACAATTTCTACTTGGTAAAGAGGGTGCCCATAGTCATCATCGCATTATTCATGCAGGTGGCGATGCTACAGGAAAAGAGCTAACACAATTTTTATTTCATTCGACGAAATCGTCGATTAACTTGATAGAAAATGAAGTGGTTGTCGAATTAATCATCCAAAATGGAGAATGCCTTGGTGTTTATACAAAAAATAACAAAGGTATGTTGGAGCGATATCAAGCAAGTAAAACGATTATTGCTAGCGGAGGCTGTGGGGCTGTATACGGACATACTTCGAATGCAGACGTGATCACAGGAGATGGAATTGCCATGGCTTATCGATCTGGTGTTGAAATTGTAGATATGGAATTTATTCAATTTCATCCAACAATGCTTCATATAAACGGCAAATGTGTAGGACTCATTTCTGAAGCAGTTAGAGGAGAAGGGGCAAAATTAATAAACCAAGATGGTGAGAACTTCATGAAAGATCTTCATCATCAAGGCGATCTGGCCCCGAGAGATGTAGTATCAAGAGCGATTTTTGAACAAATGAAAAATGGCAGCAACGTGTATTTAGATATTTCTAGCCTTTCAAATTTTTCAACTAGATTTCCGACTATCTCAAACTTATGTAAGCAACATGGTATTGATTTGTCTATAGGTCGGATCCCTGTAGCACCTGGTATGCATTTCTTGATGGGGGGAATCCGAACTAATGATAAAGGTGAGACAAATATAAAAAGTCTATTTGCTGTAGGCGAAGCAGCTTGTACTGGTGTACATGGAGCAAACCGCCTAGCAAGTAACTCATTATTAGAAGGGCTTGTCTTTGGAAAAAGGGTGGCAAACCATATCTTAACATTGCCTTTGGAACAAACTGCTTACACTGATCCTAAATGGGAAACATTTGAAAAGAAAAAGTTTAATAAATGGCCTTCAAAACAGCAAATTCAGAAAATTATGACAAACTATGTTGGAATCCAAAGAACAGAAGCTGAACTAATAGATGCAGTGAAATGGTTTGAAACATATCAGCCCTCTTTTTGGGACTTTAATGTGAAGGATTTCACAATGGATGAAATAGAAATAATTAATCTGTTAACAGTTGGCTGGTTGATTGCTTCGTCTGCATTAAAACGTACTGAAAGCAGAGGCGGGCATTTTCGTTTAGATTACCCAGAAAGCAATGATAATGAATGGAAACAAAAGCAGATCTTTCGGACTAGAGCTGAAATGTATGTGGGGTGCTAAGGATGAATGGAATAAAATTAAAAAGAAAATTAGAAGATTTTTTCCTCGAAGATTTAGGTGAATGGGATGTATCAAGTCAAACGATTTTTGATAAAGAATCTAGAGGAGAGGCAATTATTGTTGCAAAAGAGGACGGTATATTAGCAGGAGTTGACGTCATTGCAGCAGGTTATTCTTTATTCGAACAAAAAGTGGATGTCATCTTAAAAAAACATGACGGAGATGTGTTGGAAAAAGGTGATATTATTGCAGAGATAGAGGGTCCGGTTTCAATTATCTTAAGCGGAGAACGGGTGATTTTAAACTTACTGCAACGTATGAGTGGAATTGCGACACTAACAAATAAGGCGAATCATCTACTTCAATCAGATCATACGAGAATATGTGACACGAGGAAAACGTCTCCGGGACTGAGAATGTTCGAAAAATATGCAGTTCGTTGCGGAGGAGGCTTTAACCATCGCTTTGGTTTATATGATGGGGTCATGATAAAGGACAATCATATTGCTTTTGCAGGCTCTATACTAAATGCTGTGAAAGAAGTCAGAGCAAAAACGGGTCATATGGTTAAAATTGAAGTTGAAATTGAGACCGAAGAACAACTGCTTGAAGCAATTGAGGCTGGTGCAGATGTGATTATGTTTGATAATCGATCTCCAGAAGAGGTTGCTAAATTTGCTGAGCTAACGCCAAAACATATTATAACAGAGGCATCAGGCGGAATAGGCCTTCATAATTTAGCAGACTATCGTGATACAAAGGTTGATTATATTTCATTAGGTATGTTAACACACTCATATAAATCATTAGATATAAGCTTAAATGTGAAATAGGGGGATATTCAATGGAATTATTAGATATTCTTGAACACGAGAAAAAAGAAATGATGCCAGAATCCTATAAAACACGTTCAATTGAAGAAATGGAACAGCGTGTTCTAGAAATTAAACAGGCATTTGGCTCAAAGCTTTATATTCCAGGGCATCACTATCAAAAAGATGAGGTTATTAAATTTTCAGATGTCACAGGTGATTCCCTGCAATTAGCGCAAGCAGCAGCTGTAAATAAAGATGCAGAATATATTGTCTTCTGTGGTGTTCATTTTATGGCTGAAACAGCAGATATGTTAACATCTGAGGGCCAAAAAGTTGTATTGCCTGATATGAGAGCAGGCTGTTCAATGGCTGATATGGCTGATATTGATCAAACAGATCGTGCTTGGGCACAACTACAACAATTATTTGGAGACACGATTCTTCCATTAACTTATGTAAACTCTACGGCGTCTATTAAAGCATTCGTAGGGAAAAATGGCGGAGCAACTGTAACATCCTCTAATGCAAAAAAAATGCTTCAGTGGGCGTTTACACAAAAGGAAAGGATATTATTTTTGCCTGACCAGCATCTCGGAAGAAATACAGCTTATGATTTAGGGATTCCCTTGGAGAAAATGGCCATTTGGAATCCAATAACAAATCAGTTGGAATATGATGGAGATGTTGAGGATGTTGTCGTTATTTTATGGAAAGGTCATTGTTCTGTACATGAGAATTTCACAGTAAGTAATATAGAGCATATTCGAAAGACAGAACCTGATATGAACATTATTGTTCACCCTGAATGCAGTCGAGAAGTGGTCGGTTTATCAGATTATGCTGGATCAACTAAATATATAATTGAAATGATCGAAGCAGCTGAGCCGGGTTCAAAATGGGCAATTGGAACGGAAATGAATCTTGTCAAACGTATTATTGATCAAAACCCAGATAAAAAAATTGTATCGTTAAATCCATATATGTGCCCATGTTTAACGATGAATCGAATTGATTTGCCGCATCTGTTATGGGCTTTAGAAGGTTTAGAAAAAGGTGAACTAACAAATCAAATCATTGTCCCTGCAGAAATTACAAAGGATGCTGTATTAGCATTAGATCGTATGCTTGCAAATGTATAATTAGTGTAAAGAAAAGGAGCTAACAATTTTGTTAGTTCCTTTTTATTTTTTTTTTACTACATAGTAGGAACCTTCAAAGGTTTCTTCCTATATAAGCAGGTTATCCAATTTTTAATACGAGTTTTAATCATAATTTTCATTTTCTCTTCATAAATTGTGATGAAGATTAGTGGAATTATGTTTAACGATTATAACATGAAAAACATAATCAATTTTATTTTGAAAATTGATTTATGTTAAAGCGACTCATCATGATGAGGCTAGATTCACTTTTATGCTTAGGAGGGAAAGCATTGAAAATTCATATTGTACAAAAAGGCGATACTCTTTGGAAGATTGCTAAAAAATATGGGGTTGATTTCGAAGAGTTAAAAAGCATGAACACTCAATTAAGCAATCCAGATTTAATTATGCCAGGAATGAAAATTAAAGTACCATCAGGCAATCCATCAGGCAATGTGGCGATTAAAAAAGAAGCACCAATGACTATGCCGGCACAAAAGAAAGAAATGCCTATGGTTGAACATCCTTTTGCAAAAGAAAAACCAAAGGAAGTTCTAGGTGTAGAAGATACTGTACCGAAGGAACCAATTCAAGAAAAACCATCAAAACCTTATATACCTCCTGTACCAAATGTTCAACATCCGGTATATACTGGCTTAGATGTGAATAATTATTATACGGTGAATATGGCGATGATGCCGCAAATGGCAGCCCCGCAATTGCCGCCTAAACCTGAAAATGTTTTGCCAGAAATGACAAAAGCTGAGGAAGATACGTATAAGGAACCCGCTAAAGAAAAGCCATATTACGAAAAAACAGAACAACAAGAGGAGGCTTTTGAAGAGATGGCGAATATGCCGAATATATCAAACATACCAAATATACCAAATATGCAAATGCCTGCATATACTGCTCCAGCGATGTACCAACCGTATTATTGTCCGCCACCATATATAGTGCCTGTTTCACCTATATTACCTGGAAGCGGATTGTGTCCTCCAGGACCATATCATCCAATGCCATATGGTTATGACCCAGCAATGATGCCAAATCAGCCATACCCAACAGCTGTAAGTCCAGCTGAATATGATGAAGATGAAAATATGGCTCCTTTAGCAAACCAGCCATACCCGCAAGAAATGGCTCCAGCTCAATATGGACCAGGATTTCCTGTAAATCCATATGCGGGAGTTCCAGTCTCACCAGTATTACCCGGATCTGGTTACTATCCTAATCAAGTCTTAGGGGCATATAATGAAGATATGGATGATGATTATGATTACGAAAATCAAGCACCAGCAGCAAATATGCCATATCCACAAGCTGTTGCACCAGCATATGCTCCTAATCCACATGATTGCGGATGTGGGGGGCCGGCTCAAGCTCAAGGATATCCGCATCATCAAGGTTTTCATTATGGCTATCCAATGCAACAACCTTTTGCGGGCTATCCAATGCAGCAGCCATTTGCGGGTTATCCAATGCAACAGCCATTTGCGGGCTATCCAATGCAACCAATGCAACAAATGCAGCCGCAATCTATGGCTTCACAAGGGTATAATCCAACTCAATTTTCACCACAAGATGGTCAACTATTCGGAACACCTAATTTTGATGATCGGGAAGAAGACGAGGATTAAAATAAAAAATAAAGCAGAAGAATTTCTTCTGCTTTATTTTTTTCTATCGTGATAAAAGTATACATTTTTACATTACCCATTATTTAATGTTGTTACCGTTAAGTAACAGTTTGATCTCCCTTCTAAAGGTACAAGCTATTGAATGAGCATTATTGCTCTTTTTGAAAGTAACCACAGGGGGGTTTTTGTATTGAATAAAATGAAAAAAGCTTCTGCGTTATCAGCCATTGCGATTATATCAACAAGCCTAGCTGCTTGTAATGCAAACCAAGGTGCATTAGATACAAGACAAAATGACAATGCACAGCCTATGGGATACTATTCAAATGAAGATACGAATGTCGATAACGAGGGTCCTGTTACTGAAATGATGGACGGAATGAATAATGAAAACAATGATAATTATTTTCGTCGAGTCAACGATCGTAATCAAAATCGTAATATGACAAATCAAACAGTTCCACTTGGAGATCGTGATAATGGTCTAGTAAGAGATAATCGTTATAGCCATAACGATGAAAATTATCATGGTCATATAAGAAATGTTGGGACGAACCAACGTGAAGAAGGAAAAACTGCACAACAGGTTAGGAATGCAGTAGAAAAAATGAATCATGTTGATGAAGCACGTGTCTTAGTTACGGATAACAATATCATTGTTGCAGTAGATACTCAGGGAACGGAAGAAAATCAATTAAAAGATAAAATTAGAAAACAAGTTCAAAAAGTGGCAAAAGGAAGAAATGTACAAGTAGTTACAGATGAAGGTACATTTACTCGAGTCCGAAATATTGATAATGATATTCAAAACGGAGTAGACAGAAATAATGTTGATACGGATATCAATAATTTAATGGATGATTTAGGGGATGCAATTGAACGACCTTTTAATAATAATCGCGACTAAATGACAAGGGGATTTCCCCTTGTTTTTTTCCATGTTATGATAGAAATTATACTATTTATTCGTAGGTGATATGTATGGATGAAGTAAAACCAAAAAGAGAAACAAAAGGAATAGATACATCAATTGTTTATGATTTCAAAGAATACCCTGATGAAATAAGCGGCAGATGTGATAATTGTGGTAACACATTATTTAAAAGTTCTGTAAAAGATTTTATCTTTCTTAGAGAATGCAGAGAATGCGGCATGAAGAAGAGTATTTAGTATCAAAAGTTTCATAAAAGGAAAAGTCACTCAGATGAAGGAGAATTGACAGTTGAGTGACTTTTTTGCATAAACTATTTGTTAAATAAATCCCTTACGCCTTTATAAATGAGGATTAGTGAGAAGACAAGAACTGCTAATGCTCCAATAACTGTTGTAAATGGTGTTAAACTAGCTAAGAAACCTGTTAATGTTACCTCAATTAGTGCAAAGCCAGATAAAATACCAGCTAAATATAAGAAAATCCAATTATTCATGGTCATCCCTCCTTTTACTAACAATATATGTCCCAAAGGTATGTGGAGTTTAATGATAATGCCTATAAAAGAATAATATTTCAGAAAAATAAATAGCGGACTTGAAATTTATTATTATTGCTTAAACTTTCTATTATTGGTCACAATAATAAATGATCTGATTTGTTAATTAGTTTTGTACGAATTTAAATGAACGAGGTGAGCTAGATGAGCATGTTTCATCACAGTCGCATCCTTACCGTTTTTGTTTTATTTACAGTGTTTTTTAGTATTACGTTAATAAACGGTAATCAAAAAAATCTAAAAGCAGAAGAAATAATGGATCATGTACCTCTAACTATAAAAGTCGTTTTACAGCGAACATATCTCGATGGGGAGTTAAGTGAGGAAGTAAAAAGTGAGAAAATTTTTTCCATGGATGATTTCTGGACTACTTATCATGAATGGCAATTAATTGATCAAAATAAAGAAAGAATCATTATAAGAAAAAAGATAGATGATATTTCGCCACTTTTAAAAACAAATGGCTACTTCGGCATTTCTGGAGATGGCACATTATCAATATTTAATGGAAAACCTGAAACAAATGATGTTATACAATCTTTTTTTCAAATTGATATAAAAAAACTAGAAAGCCATAAACATGATGAATTAATGGAAGGGATAAGAATTCAAACGAAAAATCAGTATTTAGAAGTTCTAGAAACGCTTGAAAACTATTCTAAACCAGCCAAAAAATAAACAAGGGCTTTCATTAAATAAGTCAGCTTATAGAGGTAATACCTAGTCCTCTGTCATTTTATAAGACCGACATTTCTGCCTGTAAATATGAGATAATTAGGCGCTTCACTCATTAAGGGTAAAAACCCGAATGAGTGTTTTTTTTGTTATAAAATTCTTTTCAAATAATTTCGAAAAATACCAAGCTCTTGTTTTTAATGGTATGATAGATCATAGGAACAATTGTACGCATACTACTTGCAAAATTTCCTTCTGATTCTAACTTTTTTTTGTTACAATGAGGTACAGTCGCATGAGAGGTGAATATTTTGATTGAATTTATTAAAGGGTTTGTGGATCATGTGACACCGGAATATATCGTCATAGATCATAATGGCTTAGGCTATCAAATACATACACCGAATCCGTTCATTTATAAAAAAAGCAAACAAGATGAAATTATCATTTATACATATCAGCATGTTCGTGAAGATATATTAGCTTTATACGGCTTTCAATCTAGGGAAGAAAAAGCTTTATTTATGAAACTTCTTAATGTTACAGGAATTGGCCCAAAAGGCGCACTGGCAATCCTTGCTTTTGGCGATCCATCACAGGTGGTAGAGGCAATTGAAAATGAAAATGATACATTTCTCGTTAAGTTTCCTGGGGTTGGTAAAAAAACGGCACGCCAAATTATTTTGGATTTAAAAGGTAAACTTGGCGATGTGGCCGCTTTATATGGACCAAACCTCTTTACACATGAAGATATGGAAGAAAAACAAACAGCAAACACAGCCTTGAATGAAGCTATTGAGGCATTAAAAGTGTTAGGATATGCTGAGCGTGAAATAAAAAAAGTGGTCCCATTACTGCAAGAAGAAAGATTAACGACAGATCAATATGTTAAAAAAGCATTGCAAAAGCTATTGAAGTAAGGTGATAAACATGGATGAACGCCTTGTATCAAGTGAAGCAGATGGACAGGAATCCTATATTGAGCAAAGCTTGAGGCCTCAAACTTTAGCACAATATATTGGACAAGATAAAGTGAAAGAAAATTTAAAAGTGTTCATTGAAGCGGCAAAGCTGCGGAGTGAAACACTAGATCATGTATTATTATATGGTCCTCCAGGTTTAGGGAAGACAACATTAGCTACCATAATTGCAAACGAAATGGGTGTGAATATTCGAACAACTTCTGGACCTGCGATTGAACGTCCGGGTGATTTAGCAGCTGTTTTAACAGCTCTTGAGCCTGGAGATGTATTGTTTATTGATGAAATCCATCGTTTACATCGCTCGATAGAAGAAGTGTTATATCCTGCCATGGAAGATTTTTGTCTCGATATTGTCATCGGTAAAGGTTCCTCAGCTAGGTCAGTTCGTTTAGATCTCCCGCCATTTACGCTTATTGGAGCAACAACAAGGGTCGGTTTATTAACCGCACCGCTTCGGGATAGATTTGGTGTTTTGTGCAGATTAGAGTACTATAATGAAAAACAGCTGGCACATATCATTGAACGTACGGCTGATATTCTTGAAATGGGTATAGAAGAAGATGGAGCCACTGAAATGGCAAGAAGGTCAAGAGGTACTCCGAGAATTGCCAATCGATTACTTAGAAGGGTAAGAGATTTTGCTCAAGTTATGGGAGCTGAGATAATCACTAATGATTTAACGATTGAAGCACTTGAACGGCTTCAAGTTGATAAATTAGGGTTGGATCATATTGATCATAAACTGCTTTTAGGTATTATTGAAAAATTCCGTGGAGGACCGGTTGGGATTGATACAATTTCGGCAACAATAGGAGAAGAGGCTCATACGATTGAAGATGTGTATGAACCTTATTTACTTCAAATAGGTTTTTTACAAAGAACTCCTAGGGGCAGAATTGTAACTGATCTTGTTTACCGCCATTTCCAAATGGAGGTGCCGAATAATGACTGATTTTCCAAAGATTTTAATGATCATTGGTGGTTTGCTTTTAGTCATAGGTTTTTTTATGCAATTTATTGGGAAACTACCAGGTGATATTATCTTTAAAAAAGGGAATACAACCGTGTTTTTCCCAATTGTCACATGCATTGTGATTAGCATCGTCCTTTCATTGATATTATCATTATTGGGCAGGTTTAAATAATGTAAGCTATTTTAGAAAAAGGTGAATGTTTTGAAGGTAGAATTATTTGATTTTCATCTTCCAGAAGAATTAATTGCACAAGTTCCATTAAAGGATAGAGATGCATCAAGACTAATGGTTCTTCATAAGGAAACAGGTGAAATCCAACATGAGACTTTTAAGTCCATCATAGATTATTTTCATCCTGGTGATTGCCTTGTTTTAAATAACACAAGGGTAATGCCAGCAAGGCTGTTTGGGGTAAAAGAAGATACTGGGGCAAGTATTGAGGTTTTATTATTAAAACAACAAGAGGCGGATGTTTGGGAAACGTTGGTTAAACCGGCGAAAAGGGTAAAGGAAGGAACAGTCATTTCTTTTGGTTCCGGTGTCCTGAAAGCAACATGTGTCGGTACAAGTGACCATGGCGGACGATTACTCCATTTTGACTATGAAGGAATCTTTTATGAAATTCTTGATTCACTTGGAGAAATGCCATTACCGCCTTATATAAAAGAACAATTGGATGATCGTGAACGATATCAAACTGTTTTTTCACGTGAAATTGGTTCTGCAGCAGCTCCGACTGCAGGCTTGCACTTTACGAAAGAAATACTCCAGCAATTAAAAGATAAAGGCATTCATATTACGTTTATTACTCTACATGTTGGTTTAGGTACATTCCGTCCGGTTAATGCAGATACAGTAGAAGAACATGAAATGCATGCAGAGTTCTATCAAATGACAGAAGATACGGCAGCACTGTTAAATGAGGTTAGAGCAAAAGGTGGGCGTATTATTTCAGTTGGAACAACATCTACTAGAACACTTGAGACGATCGCGTCAAAACATGATGGGAAATTTGCAACAGATAGTGGCTGGACGAATATTTTTATCTATCCAGGCTATGAATTTAAGGGGATTGATGGAATGATTACGAACTTCCACCTTCCTAAATCTTCACTCATTATGTTAGTAAGTGCCCTTGCATCAAGAAATCATGTATTAAATGCATATGAAACAGCTGTTAAAGAAAAATATCGATTTTTTAGCTTTGGAGATGCTATGCTTATCATCTAAATTTAAATCATCAGGATATTAGCAGTGCTCCAACTTCATTGCAAGAGCGCCATTACACGTGGATGCCTATTGTCCAAGCCGCAAGGCGCTTACGCATTTTTATTAAGGAGGAAAAAAGGTGTCAACATCACCAATTCGTTACGAACATATAAAAACCTGTAAACAAACAGGAGCAAGGTTAGGTAAGGTGCATACTCCGCATGGCAGCTTTGAAACACCAGTCTTTATGCCGGTTGGTACACTTGCCACAGTGAAAACAATGTCTCCAGAAGATCTGAAAGAAATGGGAGCAGGTATTATTTTAAGTAATACTTATCATTTATGGCTTCGTCCTGGCAATGAAATTGTAAAAGAAGCCGGTGGTTTACATAAGTTTATGAACTGGGATCGTGCGATTTTAACAGATTCGGGCGGATTCCAGGTATTTAGTCTAAGTGATATGAGAAGAATTGAAGAAGAGGGTGTCCATTTCCGTAACCATCTAAACGGGGACAAGCTTTTCCTTTCTCCAGAAAAGGCTATGCAGATACAGAATGATTTAGGTTCTGATATTATGATGGCTTTTGATGAATGTCCACCGTATCCAGCTGAATATGATTATATGAAGAAATCAGTTGAACGTACTAGCCGATGGGCGGAACGTTGTCTGGAAGCTCATAAACGACCTGACGTACAAGGCTTATTTGGGATCATCCAAGGTGGAGAATATGAGGAATTACGTAAACAAAGTGCAAGGGATTTAGTTTCGTTAGATTTTCCAGGTTATGCCGTGGGTGGTTTATCTGTTGGTGAACCGAAAGATGTCATGAATCGTGTTCTTGAATTTACGACTCCACTTATGCCTGCAAATAAACCGCGATATTTAATGGGGGTGGGTTCACCTGATTCATTAATTGACGGAGCTATTCGTGGAATTGATATGTTCGATTGTGTACTGCCAACTCGTATTGCACGTAATGGAACATTGATGACAAGTGAAGGTCGTTTGGTTGTTAAGAATGCAAAATATGCAAAAGATTTCGGACCATTAGACCCGAATTGCGATTGTTATACATGTCGAAATTATTCACGAGCTTATATTCGTCATTTAATAAAATGTGACGAAACATTCGGATTAAGATTAACTTCTTATCATAATCTATATTTTCTGGTAAACTTAATGGAGAACGTAAGGCAAGCTATCCGTGAAGATCGTTTAGGCGATTTCCGCGATGAATTTTTTGAACAATATGGCTTTAATAAGCCGAATGCGAAAAACTTTTAAGCATGCTTGAAAGGGGGGAAATGTAAATGGATATGTTAACAACAGTACTACCTTTAGTTCTTATGTTTGCAATTTTTTATTTCTTGCTGATTCGTCCGCAGCAAAAGCAGCAAAAAGCGGTACGTGAGATGCAAAGCAGCCTTCAAAAAGGCGATAAAATTGTAACAATTGGCGGACTACACGGTATTTTAGATTCAATCGATGAAGATAAGATTGTTTTAAAAGTTGGTGACGGAACTCGTATGACGTTCGATCGTCGCTCAATTCGTGAAGTCGTAAAAGACTAAATACATAGCAGTACAATAAAAATCAGGGTTTATATAAACCCTGATTTTATTTACTCTCTCTTGAAGAAGTCATATTAACACCAAAAACTCCTCCAATCATTGCTACTATTAAAAAACCTCCATGATACAACGTTTCTTCCATCGTAAAAATTTGTCCATATCCTAAAAACTTAAAAAGAAAGATAATCAATGAGTAAAGCAGGGCAGTTACTCCACCAACTAACCAACCTTTTTCCTTTCCATTTCCGCCAGCTACAAATCCGCCGATAAATAAAGCTAAAATAGAAAGGCCTAAAAGCAGCCAAGTGATAGATGATTCAGTTAGACTAGTGAATTTTAACAGAGAAGCAAAGATCAAGCTTGTTACTAATGCAATCACAAAAATAGTGATAAGTCCATAAAGGATGGCTTTTCCCCATTTTTTTGTTTCCATAAGTGTTCCTCCTATGTGAATTCATATTCAAGCTTGTTGCAGCTCGTCTTAATACAGAATATTCATAGAAGAAAAAAATAGAATATAAATATTATGTTGAACCCTACTCGATTAATGATCTTGATAAAACATTTATCATAAATGAAGATTTTAAGATTACTTACATAAAAGAAACGTAAACGCCTAAACTATTCATAAGTAAATGGTGAAAAAAGGAGGCATATAATGGAGTTTTATTTAACCATTGTGGCTCGAACAATCATTCTTTATTTCGTAATTGTTTTAATTTTTCGGTTAATGGGGAAAAGAGAAATTGGAGAATTAAGTATATTTGACTTAGTTGTATTTCTAATGATTGCAGAATTAGCTGTAACGGCTATTGAGGATCATAAAGATCCATTAATTCATACGATTATCCCGATGTTTCTTCTTATGGTTATTCAAATTTCATTAGCGATTTTGTCGGTTAAATCTCAGAAAATTCGTCACTTACTTGATGGAAAACCTACCATTATTATCAATCGCGGAAAGGTTGATGAGCATGCAATGAGAACGCAACGCTATAATTTTGATGATTTAATGACACAACTCCGTGAAAAGGATATTAGTAATGTTTCTGATGTAGAATTTGCCATTTTAGAATCATCTGGCAGTTTATCAATCATTAAAAAAGAAAAAAATCAAAAACAACAGCCAGAGCTACAAGTTCCACTTATTATTGATGGCGATATTCAAGAGGACAATTTAGAGACTATTCAAAAAAATAATTTATGGCTAAGGCAGCAACTTCGTAAACTAGGTTATTCTGACATAAAACAAATTTCTTTATGTACATTTGGAAAAGGAATCTTTTTTATTGATCTTAAGGATGAAAAAAAGTGATCGTGAATGTTCAGAAATAGACTATGATAACATTTTTTTTATTTATGCGAATGACAAAAGCAGACGGTAAAAAAATCCGTCTGTTTTTTAAAAATTATTTCACAGGAATAAATCTTGCCAGACGCACTCCGATATAAGGAATTCGTTTCACTTCATCCCTTTCTACCAAGTTTAAGAGTAAAAGGAGTATACAGTAAATAATAGTTGTCACACATAATGCAATCATCAATCTAAGCACGAAAGAACTATGAATCAAGATGTTTTCATAAACAAGAAATCCACTAACTCCTGAAATAATCATCGTCAAACCGCTTTTTAAATAGTCCCTGATATAGATAGTAAATGGAATGACTTTCATTACAGTAGCAAAGTGTAAAGAGGTAACAAGCATCATTCCGATCACAATAGCTAAGCTTGCTCCAAGGATCCCAAGCGATGGCCTTGTAGCTAATACAAAAATTAACGCCGTTTTAACCGCTGCACCTATTAAGCTATTAACCATTGCCGCTTTTGCTAAGTTAAGTGCTTGTAAAACCGCTTGTAATGGTCCTTGGATATAATGAAAAATAAAGAAGGGAGCCATAATTTGCACGAATATTGCAGATTGACTACTGCCGTACATGACGATCATTAAAGGTTCGGCAAACACGTATAATACGACACATGCTAAGCCCCCGCTAACAATTGATAATCTTAGTGCCTGTTGTAAGCGATGTTCAACAAGCTTTAATTTGTTTTGGGCCATGGCTTCACTAATCGCTGGAACCAAAGATGTTGATAAAGAAAATGTAATAAAAGATGGAAGCATTAATAATGGCAGGGCATACCCTGAGAGACCACCGTATTGCTTTGTTGCCAATGCTGTTGCAACTCCAGCAATTGCCAAACTATTTGCTACAACGATTGGCTCAATAAACCAAGAAATGGACCCAATAAATCGACTTCCTGTTGTTGGGAGGGCAATGCTCATCAATTGATTAAATGTCTCTTTCCCATTCTTAACAGATTTAAAAAATTTCCTGCGAATTTTTATTTTCTTTTTAAATTTGAACATCGCTGCTAAATAAATGAGAGATATAAGTTCACCGATAACGGATGAAATCATTGCCCCTGCTGCTGCGTATTCAATTCCGTACGGTAAAAAAGCAGTTGTACAAAGGGCGACTAATGATATTCTTACAACCTGCTCTAATACTTGTGAAGCTGCAGCGGGACGCATGTTTTGTTTGCCTTGAAAATAGCCGCGAATGACAGAAGAAATCGCCACAATTGGGACAACTGGAGTAATCGCAATAAGTGGCCAGTAAGTTCGATTATCAGTAAATATATTTTCAGATAAAAAAGGAGCAAGTAAAATTAAAGCAGGAGTGAAAAGGATGCTTAAAGTCCCTGTTACTGATAAGGAAACAACAAGTATTTTTTTTATTTTACGTTGGTCTCCCTGTGCCTCTGCTTCTGCAACAAGCTTTGAAATAGCAACTGGCAGACCTAGTTGAGTTATTGTAATAACGAGACTTAGTGTAGGAACAGCCATCATATATAAGCCTACACCCTCAACACCTACAAAGCGTGCTAATACGATACGATTGATAAAACCGAGGACACGCGTAATAAACCCTGCTAAAATTAAAACAAGAGTTCCTTTTAGAAATGTTTGCTTTGACATTTTTCCCCCTGCCTTCTCAAGTAACATTTAATCAATTACAATTACTATATGCGGGTTAATAGGCCAAGCATGACAAGTTCTAAAGAGATTATAATGAAGAACAGTTTGATGACATCTACATATAAAAATTTTTTAGATAAAAAGGAGCAGAAACCCTATGGAAAAACATCCATTTGATGATTTCAAAGATCATGTGAAACCTGCAATTATAAGCAAGCTTGAGGAATTTAATATTCTCGGGTATGAAGATGTAACAGAAGAAAAGATATGGGCGTTTCTAAAAAATAAAAAGTGGAAGAAAACGCCGGAACTTTCTGTACATGAAGTGGTTCGTGATGTACTAGCTCTCAGGGTCGGTGATTTTATGAATTATGCTACAGTTGAATCATTTAAATCATCAAAATGGTTTGAAAGTGAAGAAGGGAAAGATTTATTAAAAGGGTTAATCTAGAAGTATTGAAAGTTATTTAGTTTTTGGTCTATTACAGCTCTAATCCACTAAAGTCATGAGCCACTCAAATAATTGAAGACAAAGAACGCCTTATATTTATGAATCGTCTTAAGCATGTCGGGGCTGAACAAGGCGCTTTCACTTTTCTAAGTGTCTAGCTCCAGCGCCTAGCCCCTCGAGTCATAAGCCACTCCATAATTGAAGGCAAAGAACGCCTTCTATTATGGATTGTCTTATGCATGTCGGGGCTGAACAAGGCGCTTCCGCTTTTCTAATCTTCCATAAAGCTTA